>JAOAQY010000060.1 GCA_025210965.1 Tissierellales bacterium | reverse complement strand
GTTAAATTTGAAGAGACAGATGAGCAGGAAACTGTTGTAATATATGAAAAATAAAGTTTGAAAGCATTTTGCTTTATATACAATTGAAGAAGAAACCTTTTAAAGAGTTCAGAGAGGCTCAAAAGGGAAGGTTTCTCCTAGAAAAAGAGGAGGAATTATTTATGTTAGAAGGATTTTCTACAGAAAAAGGAACATTTAAGAAAAGATCAATGAGAGGCGTGTTAGGAATACAGCATGTTATTGCTATGTTTGGAGCGACGGTTTTAGTCCCACTTTTGACAGGTTTTAATCCTGCAGTAGCACTTTTTTGTGCAGGGCTTGGTACTTTGCTTTTTCATTTAGTGACAAAGAAGAAGGTACCTGTGTTTTTGGGATCGAGTTTTGCATTTATTCCAGTAATCATAGCAGTAGCTAGTATGTATGGAGCTTTTGGCACAGAAGGATACAAAGAAGGTTTACAATATGCACAAGGCGGTATAATTGTAGCTGGATTATTGTATATTTTGATGTCAGGTTTGATTATGATTTTTGGAGTTGAAAAAATCAGATCATTCTTTCCACCAGTAGTCACTGGACCTATGATTGTCGTTATTGGTCTAATTTTATGCCCAGTAGCTCTTGAGATGGCATCGTCTAATTGGACGGTTGCTATTATAACACTAGGTACAGTTATAGGAGTATCAGTATTCGGAAAGGGTATGTGGAAAATCATACCAATACTTTGTGGTGTAGTAGTAGGATATATTGCAGCATTATTCTTTGGACTGGTAGATTTCGGGGCGATAAATCAAGCTAGTTGGGTTCAAGTGCCAGCTTTTCAAATGCCTAAATTTAGTTTAGCAGCAATAGCTATGATAGCACCGGTTGTTTTAGCAACATTTATGGAACATATAGGAGATATAACAACTAACGGAGCAGTAGTTGGCAAAAATTTCTTTGAAGATCCAGGTCTTCATAGAACATTACTTGGTGATGGATTAGCAACTATGATGGCAGGATTTTTAGGCGGACCAGCGAATACGACATATGGTGAAAATACAAGTGTGCTTGCTGTTACTAAAGTCTATGATCCATCGATATTAAGATTAGCAGCAGTTATTGCTATGGGAATGAGTTTTGTAGGTAAGTTTGCAGCGATACTACAGACTATACCTGTCGCAGTTATGGGTGGTGTGAGTATTGTATTGTTCGGTATGATTGCAAGTGTTGGAATAAGAACTATTGCTAGTGCAGACATTGATTTTTCTAACAATAGAAACTTGGTTATAGTATCAGTCATACTAGTGGCAGGTATTGGAACTGAAATATTAAAAATAAAATCAGGACTTTTTACAGCTGATGGAGTACAAGCTTTTGCTGGCAGCATGGGAATTCAAATTACTGACAATATACAAATTGTTGGAGTAAGTTTGGCAGCTATTATAGGCATAGTGATAAACAAAATACTTCCTGAAAATCTTGAAGAGGAAAGTGAAACTATTTCGAAAGCAGCTCAAGCAGAGGTTCAAATCTAAAATAAAAATCAGTCATCTATTTTGAATAAATAGACTTGACTGTTTTTTTGTACAAATTTGAAGGATAAAAACAATAATTTGCAAAGGAGCGAGTCGAATGCTACTTAAAAATGGAAATTACGTAAATATACGAGAACGCAAGATTGAGGAAAAAGATGTTAGAATAATCGATAGAAAAATAATAGAAATTGGGAATCAGCTACAGAGAAAAGGCGATGAAGTTGTTTTAGATATAAAAGGATTATATATGATGCCTAGTTTTGTAGATTTGCATGCGCATTTTAGAGAGCCAGGATTTGAATATAAAGAAACAATAGAAACTGGAGCAAAGGCGGCAGCTAGTGCAGGTTATACTGAAGTGTATATTATGCCAAATACAAGCCCTATTGTTGATAACGAAGACATAATACAAAAAATATTGTCAAAGACAAAAGATTTAATTGGCCCAAAACTACACATTGTTGGAGCTATAACAGAAGGTGAATTAGGGAAGAAACTAGTAGATTTGGATGGATATGTTGAGCAAGGAATATCTACAATTTCTGACGATGGGCAACCAGTTTGGGATTTGAATGTACTAGAAGAAGCTTTAGAAAAAGCGAGAGAACATAATTTACTTACAATGCTTCACTGTGAAAAGAAAGAACTTGCAATAGGAAGTGTAAATAAAGGAATAATATCAAAAATGGTTGGTGATAAAGGGATTAATAATGCATCAGAGTATCTTGCGGTTAAAGAAAGCATAGAAATTGCTGAAAAAGTGGGTGCAAGAATTCACATTTGCCATATCAGTACAAAAGAGTCAGTAGAATTGATACAGAAAGCTAAAATGCGAGGAGTTAGAGTTACCGCAGAGGTTACACCAAATCATTTGTCATTAGATGAGAGAGATGTGATTCAAAATAAAGCTATTGCTAAAATAAATCCGCCACTTAGAACTAAAGAAGATCAAGAAGTTTTGATTGATGCGTTAAATAAAGGGATAATAGATATTATAGCGACAGATCATGCACCTCATTCTAAGGAAGAGAAGCAACGAGAAATTAGTAAAGCACCATTTGGAATTTCAACATTAGATATAGCTCCTTCGATAGTATATACGCATTTAGTTAAAAAAGATAAAATGGACTTCTTTCGATGGATCGAAGTAATGGCAATTGAACCTAGGAAAATAGTTGGCATGCCGATTGTTGAGCTCATGCCAGGCGATGATGCTGATTTTTGTCTGATGGAGTTAGATCAAGAAATAAAACTAAATGAAGAGATGATTCATTCAAAAGGTAAAAATACACCGTTTTTAGAAACGAACTTGCAAGGCTGGGTTCAATATACATTTAGAAAAGGCCAGATGATATATAGGAGGGGATAATATGAATTTTACAGATAAACTTATAGAGAAAATAATTCAGACTAAAAATCCAAGTGTGGTTGGATTAGATCCGAGGTATAGTTTTGTACCAGAATATATAAAAGTAAAATACAAAAATGAGATAGATGCTATTTATGAATATAATTGTGGAATAATAGATGCAATAGAAGACTTAGTACCCGCAGTTAAACCACAACTTGCTTTTTATGAGCAATATGGCTCTAAAGGCCATGAACTCTATGAAAAAACAGTAAAATATGCAAAATCAAAGGGATTGTTAATTTTGGCAGATGCTAAAAGAGGAGATATAGGTAGTACTGCTGAGGCTTATAGTAAGGCATTTTTTACTGGAGAATCGCAAGCTGATGCGGTAACATTAAATCCTTATATGGGATTTGATACCATAAATCCATTTTTGGAGTTTGGTGGAAAAGGTGCGATAGTGCTAGTTAAAACATCAAATCCTTCATCTATTGATTTACAAAATCTAATAGTAGAAGGTAGACCGTTATACGAACATTTTGGAGAAAAACTAAATGAGTATGGGAAAAAATATCTTGGAGAAAATGGCTACAGCAGAGTTTTGGCAGTGGTTGGAGCAACATACCCTAAAGAGATGAAAAAATTAAGAGAAATAATGACTGGAACATACTTTTTGGTACCTGGATATGGAGCTCAAGGAGGAACTGCTGAAGATGTAGTAGAAGCATTTGATGATAGAGGGCTTGGAGCAATAGTGAATTCTTCAAGAGGAATAATTGCGGCTCATAAGAAATGCGAATTAGAGGATGAGACTAAATATACTGAGTGTATTAGACAAGCTGTTATAAGTATGAGAGATGAAATAAATGATGCATTGACTAGAGCTGATAAAAGATATTGGTAGGGGGATTTAATTATGAAATTTATAGAAAATTGTAGAATTGTGGATAGAAAATGGCTTACTAAAGACACTTATGAAATAGTATTTGAAACAAAAGATATAGCGAAAGAAAGTTATGCTGGACAATTTGTAGAGGTGAAGCTTGATCAATGCTTTTTAAGAAGACCAATAAGCATTGGAAAGGTTAGTGGGAACAATATTCACTTGTATGTGAAGGTAGTTGGACGCGGGACTAAGAATCTTTCGACTATTGCATTAGGAGAAGAAATTAATATAATAGGTCCACTTGGAAATACATTTTCAAAACCAAAGAACAAAAGAATAGCAGTAGTTGGAGGTGGCATAGGAATAGCGCCACTAGTTGAATATATAAGAAATATAGAGACGGATAATGAGATATATGCATTTTTGGGATATAAAGATGAATTGTTTTTGACTGATTACTTTCATGATGTGGCAGATGAAGTTTATGTAAGTGTTGAAAACAACGAAAATGGAGATGCTAGATATATTACAGAATTGCTAGAGAAAGCTATAGATGAACATATTGAGATAGATAAAATAGTGACATGTGGTCCTAGGGGAATGATGAAAGCAGTAATGCAAATTGCAGAAAAGAATAATATTGAAACAGAAGCATCTCTTGAAGAGAGAATGGGCTGTGGATTTGGAGTATGCGTAGGATGTTCTATTGAATTGCGTTCGGGTGAAATGAAAAAAGTATGTGTGGATGGACCGGTTTTTGATGCAAGTGAGGTGAATTACGATGAATGGTAAAATAGATACTTCTGTTAAAATTGGAAAATTAATTTTAAAAAATCCTGTAATACCAGCATCGGGAACTTTTGGGAATGGGTTAGAATTCGGTGAATTTTATGATGTAAACAAATTAGGAGCAATAACGGTAAAGGGAATTACTCCACTTAAACAAAAAGGGAATGCTCTTCCGAGAATTGTTGAGACGGCTTCTGGAATGTTAAATAGTGTTGGGCTTGAAAATCCTGGAATTGAAGAGTTTGTAAAAACTAAATTGCCACAGCTTAGTAGTATAAATATACCATTGATAGTAAATATTTCAGCACATAGCGTGGAAGATTATGCAAAAATGGCAAGTAGGTTACAAGAGGCAGGAGTAGAGGCTGTTGAAATTAATGTATCTTGTCCAAATGTTAGCAAAGGTGGTATTCAATTTGGAACAGATCCCGAAATGGTATATAAAGTGACAGACGCAGTTAAAAAAGTTTTTTTGGGTACTGTAATCACAAAATTAAGTCCGAATGTAACGGACATTACTATAATGGCAAAAGCGGTTGAAGAAGCAGGAGCCGATGCAGTTAGTCTTATTAATACGCTAAAGGGTATGGCTATAGACCATAGAACTGGAAAAGCTATTTTAGGCAATACCATAGGTGGATTATCGGGCCCTGCTATAAAACCAGTAGCGCTTAGAATGGTTTACGAGGTAGCAAAAACTGTTGATATTCCTATAATAGGAATGGGTGGTGTCAGATCAGCAGAAGATGCAATAGAGTTTATTATGGCTGGAGCAACGGGAGTATCAGTAGGAGCTGCTAATTTTGTTGATCCACTTTGCTGCTTAAATATAATTGACGGAATTGAAAAGTATATGATTGATAGAGCTATATCAACTTTAAGTGAAATAAGAGGATGCGTAAAGTAAATAAATATACTATAATCAGTATATGAAAGAAAGGTACTGATTATATGAAAAAGAGAATTTTGTATTTACTATTAGCGTTAATAACTATAAGTGCAGGTCTATTGTCTCGAAAGTTTGCAGATTATCTTCCTAGTATAGTAAATCTTTATCTGGGTGATGTAATGTATGCTCTCATGATGTATTGGCTAATTGGAATGCTATTTCCTAAAAAAAGTTTTGGTAGCAAGGCTTTTTTTGCTATAGTTGTGTGCTTCTGTATAGAGTTTAGTCAGATGATTGAGTTTGAATGGTTAAAGTTTGTTAGAAGTACTACATTAGGGAGACTGATTTTGGGAAGAGGATTTTTGATAAGTGATTTGATTTCTTATTTAGTGGGAGCGAGTATTGGACTGGTGATTGAAAAGACATTATATAGAGAAAAATAAAAAGGCTATTGGGAAGTCCCAATAGCCTTTTTATTTTTTAATCAAAAAACCTTCGTAGCAAACTCTGATGTAAAGCATAGCCCTTTCAACAGTCTTTTCAATTGGTTCGTCTAGCTCATGGTTTAATACTTGAGCTAAAAGACCTTTGTAAATAAATAGAATCATTTCATTAAGTGCATCTAAATCCTTCTCATACAAGAAGCCTTCTTCTACACATTGCTCCAATATTACATGTGCCCTTTCGTAAATGTTTTGCTTAGAGAGCATGGATGATACATTTCTGTCATCAATTACTATTTCTTCAGGATATAATTCATAGTAATTACTAATATAGTCATCAATTGGATTGCTCAGTTTAGCAAAAAAGATAGCGTGGTATAATTCAGGATGTCTGAATGAATGCAAACAAAAATATTCCCAAATTAAAAGGTTCTTTTCGAGCGCATTTTTACCAGGCTTAGCATATTCACCTACACTATTAGTATAGGGTTTGATAAATTTTAGAGCAGAAAGAAATATAAGATGATCCAAATTTTCAAAGTAATTGTAAATAGTAGCACTGTTATAACCTGAAACTTCTGCTATTTTTCTGATGGTAATGCCATCTATACCATCTCTTTCCATAATTTCAGATGTTGCTTCGATAAAATACTTTATAATACGATTTTTTTTGATTTTGTTTTTCGCCATAATATCACCATATCCCTAAATATTCTCATTCTAGTATAACAGATTTTGAAAGAAAAATGGAGAAAAGTCAGAAAAAAAGAAAAAAATATACTATTGATGAGCAAAAAAGTATTGATAAAAATAATTAATAAAAAAGTTTTTTAAAGTACATAGGATTTTATGAATATATAATAAAATATTATACAAAAAATATTTTTAAAAAAATATTTTATATCATAAATAAGTAAAATACTGGGATATGTAATAATTCAGAAAAAATAATTATGATTTTTTTCTAATTGTGATTGAATTTTAACCGTGGCTATGGTACAATGAATGTGGTTGAAAAATATTTAACAATCTTAAGAACTAGATGATTTTGTATAGTAGTTCTACATAAGGATAGTCTATATGAGAATTAATTAGTTTCTTACTTTGGCGTAAACTCAACAGAGGAAGAAGAGAAAGGAGTGTCAAAATGAAATTAGAGATTGGTAATTTCTATGTGAAAGATATCGTATTTGGAGAGAACAACTCATTTGAAAACGGTATCCTTACAATCAACAAGCAACAAGCTTTAGATTTCGTAATGGAAGATGAGCACATCACTGGAGCTGACCTTGTTATTGTAAAACCTGGCGACGAAGTTCGTTTAGTACCTGTGAAGGAGGCTATCGAGCCTAGAGTTAAGGTGGATGGAAGAACATTGTTCCCTGGAATAACTGGAGAGGTAGAGGCTGCTGGAAACGGAAGAACTCACGCTCTTAAAAACTGTAGTGTTTTAGTAGTAGGACAACACTGGGGTGGATTCCAAGATGGTTTAATTGATATGAGTGGTGAAGGTGCTAAGTACACTTATTACTCACAATTAATAAATATAGTTCTAGTTGGTTCTACAGATGAAGAATTCGAAGCTAGAGAACAACAAAAGAAAAATAAAGCACTTAGATGGGCTGGACATAAATTAGCTGAGTATGTTGGTACAATCGTTAAAGATTTAGAACCAGCAGACGTTGAAACTTACGAATTAGCACCTGTTACAAAGCGTGACGATGCTACAGCAAAACTTCCAAACGTTGTTATGGTTATGCAACCACAATCACAAATGGAAGAATTAGGATACAATGACATGGTTTATGGATGGGATATGAACAGATATTTACCAAGTTTCATGAATCCAAATGAAATTTTAGACGGAGCTTTGATTTCAGGTAGTTTCATGCCTTGTTCTTCAAAGTGGTCAACATATGACTTCCAAAACAACCCAACAATTAAGAGATTGTATGCAGAGCATGGCAAGACAATTAACTTCTTAGGAGTTATCATGTCAAATCTTAATGTTGCATTGGAACAAAAAGAAAGAGCTGCATTATTCGTAGCACAGATGGCAACATCATTAGGTGCTGACGGAGCAATCGTAGCTGAAGAGGGTTATGGTAACCCAGATGCTGACTTTATCGCTTGCTGTGTAGCATTAGAAGATGCTGGCGTTAAAACTGTTGGTATTACAAATGAGTGTACAGGTAGAGATGGTGCATCTCAACCATTAGTTACATTAGATGAAAAAGTAGATGCAATCGTATCTTGTGGTAACGTATCAGAATTGATTGAGTTACCTCCAATGAAAACTGTTATTGGTGAATTAGAAGCTCTTGCTAGAGACGGTTTATCAGGCGGTTGGGCACATGATGAAGTATTAGGTGCTTCTGTTAAAGAAGACGGATCTATCATCATGGAAAATAACGCAATGTTCTGTGGTGACCAAGTAGTAGGTTGGTCAACTAAGACAATGAAAGAATTTTAGGAGGTGAACTTGATGAAGGCAATATTATATGTTAACCAGTTTTTCGGACAAATTGGTGGAGAAGACAAAGCTGATTATGAGCCAACTATACACGAAGGTTGCGTTGGTCCAGCTATGGAATTAAATAAACAGTTGCAAAATGCGGAAGTTTCGCATACAATAATCTGTGGAGATAACTTCATGGGTTCTAATCAAGACGAAGCAGTAGAGAGAATATTAGGTATGCTAGAAGGTAAAGAATTCGATATCTTCTTTGCAGGTCCTGCATTCCAAGCTGGTCGTTATGGTAACGCTTGTGGTGTTATCTGTAAAGCAGTAAAAGAAAAATTTGGTGTTCCTGTAGTATCATCAATGCACGAAGAAAACCCTGGGGTTTTAATGTTCAAAAAAGAAATGGTTATTTTCCCAAGTGGTAAAAGTGCTGCAGCGATGAGAAAAGACATCAAAAAAATGGCGGCATATGGTGACAAAGTTCTTGCTGGCGAAAAATTAGGTACAGCAGAAGAAGAAGGTTACTATGTTAGAGGTATTAGACATCAAGTATGGTTGGAGAGCAAAAAGCCTGCAGCTGAGCGTGTTGTTGAAATGCTTCTTAAAAAATTGAATGGTGAAGAGTTCCAAACAGAACTTCCTATTCCTCAGTCTGATAGAGTTGAAATTGCAGCTCCTATTAAAGACTTGAGCAAGGCTACGATTGCACTTGTTACTACAAGTGGTATTGTACCAGTAGAAAATCCAGATAGAATCCAATCAGCATCAGCGACTCGTTGGGGACGTTACAGTGTTGAAGGATTAGATCACTTAGCTAGTGGTGTATTTAAAACAATCCATGCTGGTTTTGACCCTGCAGCTGCAGATGCAACTCCAGACGTGTGTGTACCTTTAGATGCACTTAGAGCTTACGAAAAAGAAGGCGTTATCGGTAAAGTTCATGATTACTTCTACACTACAGTAGGTACAGGAACTACAGAAGCTGAAGCGGCTAGAATGGCTAAAGAAATGGTTGAATACTTTAAAGAAGCAGGTGTAGATGGCGTTATTATGACTTCTACTTGAGGTACTTGTACACGTTGCGGTGCAACGATGGTAAAAGAAATTGAAAGAGCTGGATTCCCAGTAGTTCAAATGGCGAACTTAGTTCCAGTTGCTAAGACTGTTGGAGCTAACAAAATTGTTCCAACTATCTCGATCCCATATCCATTAGGAGATCCTGCTACAAGTGAAGCAGAGCAATGGAAATTGAGACACCACAGAGTAGGAGTAGCTTTAGAAGCTTTAACAGTAGATGTTAAAGAGCAAACAGTATTTAAAGTTAAATTCTAGGAGGGTTATCAATGTTAGCAGTAGATAAGAAAACGTTTGAACCAGAAGTATTAGAAGCAGAAGGTTATGTATTTGTAGATTTTTGGAGTGAAAGTTGCGGTCCTTGTAAAGCATTAATGCCAGGCGTAATTGAGCTTTCAGAAAAATACGGTGAAGGCATGAAGTTTTGTAAAATGGATGCTTCAAAAGCAAGAAGAGTTGCAATTAAACAAAAAGTTTTAGGTTTACCAACTATGACTGTTTACAAAGACGGAGAAAAAGTTGATGAATTAACTAAAGACGATGCAACACTTGAGAACATCGAAGCGATGATCAAGAAATATATCTAAGATATATTAATTAATACAAGAATATAAAAAGAATAGAGAATCTCGGTAGGTTCTTGATGCGGATAAACAGGAGCCTGCCGGATTTGGATAATATCGAAAGGAAGTGTAGTAATGGGTAGATTTGATGGCAAAAAAGTTGTAATCATTGGCGACAGAGATGGTATACCAGGTCCAGCAATTGAAGAATGTTTAAAATCAACTGAAGCGGAGGTAGTGTTCTCTTCGACAGAGTGTTTTGTCTGAACGGCTGCAGGTGCGATGGATTTGGAAAATCAAAAAAGAGTAAAAGATTTCGCTGATCAATATGGAGCAGAAAATGTAGTAGTATTAGTTGGAGCAGCTGAAGGTGAAGCTGCAGGTCTTGCTGCTGAAACAGTAACAGCTGGTGACCCAACATTTGCTGGTCCTTTAGCAGGAGTAGCATTAGGATTAGGTGTATATCACGTAGTTGAGCCTGAGTTCAAAGACGAAGTAGACGCAGAAGTTTACGACGAACAAGTTGGAATGATGGAAATGGTTCTTGACGTAGATGATATCATCGAAGAAATGCAAGAAATTCGTAACGAATTCTGCAAATTCAATGACTAAGACTAATATGTAAATCCATAGGGGGTGAAAGTATTCACTCCCTTTTTGGAGATATATTAAATTTATTTATAATACAAAAATAAAATAATTAGATACATCCAAGAGGAGGAAAACAAAATGTCTTTTGCAGTAGTAAAAGGAGCAGGTTATATCCTAGCTCACACACCAGATATGGTCATCCACAATGGAACGACTCAAACAACTGAAAGAATTGTTAACCCAGATTCTGAATATTTAAAGGAACTTCCAAAGCACTTAAGAAGCTTTGAAGAGGTAGTTGGATATTATCCAAACCAAACTTATATCGGAAATGTTACACCAGCAGAGCTTGGAGAAATCGAAAAGCCATGGTGCAAGCAAAACATGGAAAATGCTGATAGATATGGTAAATTCGGTGAATTGATGCCACAAGACGAGTTTATAGGACTTATGAAAATATCAGACGTTTTTGATTTAGTATTATTAGAAAAGGATTTCACAGCTAGCGTTAAAGAAGCTTTAACAAACCATCCATTAATTAGCGATGAGTTAGTAGCTAAATTAGGCGAAGGTGTTGAAGCAGCTCAGATAGAATCATTAGTAAATGATGAGCATTCAGAACCTTTCTACAATGATCACAAATTAGTTGGTTGTGTAAAGAGAGCTCATGATGTTGATACTAACTTGACAGCACATACAATCTTTGAAAACTTGGTTGTAAAAGCGTCAGGTGTTTTGTCATTATTAAACTTATTGGACAAAAATGATATAGATCCTGCTGATGTAGACTATGTAATCGAATGTTCAGAAGAAGCGTGTGGAGACATGAACCAAAGAGGTGGCGGTAACTTCGCTAAGTCAATCGCTGAAATGTGTGGTTGTGTAAACGCAACTGGTTCTGATACAAGAGGTTTCTGTGCTGCACCAACTCATGCTCTTATAGAAGCAGCTAGTTTTGTAAAAGCTGGTACACATAAGAACGTTGTAATGGTAGCAGGTGGAGCTTCAGCTAAACTTGGTATGAACGGTAAAGATCACGTTAAGAAAGAGTTACCAATTCTTGAAGATACAGTGGGTGGATTTGCTATATTGCTTAGCGAAAACGACGGTGTTAACCCAGTTGTTAGAACTGACATGATGGGTAAACATACAGTTGGTACAGGTTCATCTCCTCAAGCTGTTATCACATCACTTATAACTCAACCTCTTGATAAAGCAGGATTGAAAATAACTGATGTTGATAAGTATTCAGTAGAGATGCAAAACCCAGATATCACTAAGCCAGCAGGTGCTGGAGATGTTCCAGAAGCGAACTACAAAATGATTGCAGCTTTAGGCGTAAAAAGAGGCGACTTAGAAAGAGCTGATATCAAGACTTTTGCTGCTAAGCATGGTATGCAAGGTTGGGCTCCAACTCAAGGTCATATTCCATCAGGAGTTCCTTACTTAGGATTTGCTATAGATGATATGACAACTGGCGATGTAAACAGAGCTATGATCGTTGGTAAAGGAAGTTTATTCTTAGGAAGAATGACTAACTTATTTGACGGAGTTTCAGTAATCTTAGAAAGAAATACTGGAGAAGTAGAAAGCGGAGAAGGCGTTTCTAAAGAAAGCATCAAGCAAATTATGGCTGAAGCTATCAGAGAAATGGCAGCCGGACTATCAGCTGAATAGAGGTGAGATAATGAGTGACCAAAAGGTAAAAGCAATGATTAGCTCTACACTTAATGAAATAGCAAACGCTATTGAAAGTGGAGAGTTTGGCGAAAAAACACGAGTAGGAATTACTCTATTGGGCAGTGAGCACGGTGTTGAGAATATCTTAAAGGGAGCAGAATTAGCTCAAAAAAGAGATAGTTCAATAGAAGTAGTATTAATCGGACCAAAAGTTGAAACAGATTTAAGAATTGTTGAAGTTGCTACTGAAGAAGAGCAACACAAGAAAATGGAACAACTTTTGGATTCAGGTGAGATTGATAGTGCTGTAACTATGCACTATAGTTTCCCAATAGGTGTATCTACAGTAGGTAGAGTAATAACTCCAGCAACAGGTAAAGAAATGGTGATTGCAACAACTACAGGTACATCATCAACTCACCGTGTTGAGGGTATGGTAAAGAATGGTCTTTACGGTGTTGTTACTGCTAAAGCACTTGGAATTGAAAATCCAACAGTTGGTATTTTGAATGTTGATGGTGCTAGACAAACTGAAAATGCACTTAGAGAATTAAAGGGCAACGGTTATGACCTTACATTTGCAGAGTCAGCACGTGCTGATGGCGGAATCGTAATGAGAGGTAATGACTTATTGATGGGAACACCAGATGTAATGATTACGGACAGTTTAACAGGAAACTTGTTAATGAAAATGTTCTCTTCATTCACTACAGGCGGAAGCTATGAAGCAATGGGCTTTGGCTATGGTCCTGGTGTTGGCGATGGATATGGTCGAACTATCATGATTATCTCTAGAGCGTCAGGTACTCCAGTAGTAGCAAATGCTATTGCATATGGTGCAGATGTAGCTAAGGGTAAAATAAAGGAAATATCAAAAGATGAATTTGCAAAAGCTAAAAAGGCGGATTTAGCTGGCGTATTAGCAAAATTAACGAAAGAAAAGAAAAAATCTTCAGAAGAAGAAGTTGTAGCTCCAGCGAAAGAAGTAGTAACTGGAACAATTGGTGGAATTGACATCATTGACTTGGAAGACGCTGTTCAAGCACTTTGGAAAGCAGGAATTTATGCTGAAAGTGGAATGGGTTGTACAGGTCCTATGGTTATGGTTAACGAAGCTAAATTGGGAGCTGCAATGGAAACATTGGCAAAAGAAGGATACGTGAGTCAAGAATCACAATCTTGCTAATTAATTTTTAATGTCAAGGGTGGCGCAAGGTAAAAAATTATATAAGGGAGTGAACCATTTGAACAATCAAGCGAAACAAAGTAATAATATGGTATTCTATTTATCACTAGTATTGACACTAGTAATTACAGCTATAGCTGCAATTTTTCCAG
>JAOAQY010000059.1 GCA_025210965.1 Tissierellales bacterium | reverse complement strand
TCTTAACTTTCAAGAGATTATTTTATGTGTTATAATATAAATTGTTAATTTTTATAATAGCAATTATAAAGAAAGGATGTCTTATCAAATGAACAAACATCTCGACAATGTAATAGTATATTCTCTAGTCATACTCGTACTTATACAACTATTTACAAATCTGTTTGAAACGATTCCAATACTCAGATTGTTTTTGGTCATTACATGTCTTTACCAATTTACAATCAGAGCATTTAGACCTCTTAGAAGACCGCTTATCTTTGTGATATTGCTAGCTATTGCAGTTCTTGAATTTACAAATATAAGCATGGCTTTTTCTGCTATTAGAGTATTTGAAATCATTGCTTTTTGTTTTTGTATATTCATCAACCTGAAATCACCTAAAGAAATTAAAACTAGCGATATTTAATTTTTCAATTATATTTTATTTAAATCAAAAAAGAGTACAAAACTGAAATTTCAATTTTGTACTCTTTTTTGATTATGATTCCAATATTTACTTATCAATTTTTTCCCACTCTTCAATATTCCAAAACACACCTACACCATGATGTCCCAAAAGTGTAGTTTCAGAAATACCCTTTATACTATTATTTGATCCGTAGATAGCATCAATATAAACCATAAATGTATATGGCATTTTCTCTGTCATAGCATGCTGAAACTCTGCATAGTACCCTTTCCTCTCATCTATATCTTCTGTTTCTCTAGCTTTTTTTAGATAGATATCAGCACTCTCATTAGAGTAATATTGGTAATTAGCTCCCTTAGCTGTACCAAAAACCTTATACGTATGATCATCTGGATCAAATGGACTACCCCAACCTATCAAAAATGCATCCTGATTGTCCCAGTCTATATCTGATTTTACCGAAACTTTAGCATTCACTCCTATAGCTTTTAAATTTTCTGCAGCTATCATAGCCATATCAGCCCTAACTTGATCGCCTTCCATGCAATTTATTTCAAATTCAAGCTTATCACCATCTTTTTCATAAATTCCATCATCATTCTTTATCCATTCATCCGCTTCTAAAAGGTCCATCGCTCTTTGAGGATTGTATTCAAATTTCTCTATATCTGGATTATTAAATTCACCCTTTTGAAGTGGTGAATAAGCTACTTCACCTTTTCCTAAAAGCACTGTTTCTAATATGGCGTTTCTATCTATAGCATAGCTAAGTGCATTTGTAATTCCTGGATGATTTTTAAACAACGGCGCATTAAAATTATACATTATACCCCTATAATCAGCTGTCTTCATATCATAAAATACCAGATTCTCATTAACTTCCATTGCCTTCGCTGATTTTGGTGTAACCTGTGCAAAATCAAGTTCTCCAGCTTCAAGCTGCATAGCTCTGATATTATCATCTGGAACTATTTTGAACATAACCTGATCTAATTTCGGTGCTCCCTCATAAAAATCTTCATTTTTTGAAAGAACTATAGCTTGTCCTCTATCCCATGCAGTTAATTCAAAAGGACCTGTACCTATTGGTTTTTGATTAAACTCTGCTGTAGCTAAATCCTCATTTTCAAGAATATGCTTTGGAAGTACCCCTATAGTCAAATAATCAGCCATAGCAACATTTGGTGTGCTGAGTACTATGTCTATAGACGTATCACTATTTACTCTTATATCACTTATATCCTCATAATTTGAAACTATTTCTGATCCATTTTCTGGATTCAATATAGCTTCCAATGTAAATTTCACATCATCTGCTGTAAATGCTATCCCATCATGCCACTTCACATCATCTCTAAGTTCAAAACTATATGTCATAGCATCGGAATCATAGCTCCATGACTTAGCCAAATCCGGCACTAAATCATTGTTTTTATCGTGTTGGAGTAAACCACTAAATATGAGAGCATTTATCTCTCCATGTTCGTAGAGCGCTGGATTTATACTCGTATAATCCTTACTACCGTATATAAGCGTATTTTCAGTAGATACCTCCTGCTTCGTATTATTCTCTACCGAAGGTGATTGTGTCTCTGATTGACAGCCCGATACAAGTATTGCTGTCATGAACAATATCCCCATTAATTTTTTTAATTTATTCATTTTGTCTCCTCCTCTAAGTTTATAGATGTGAACATCTCTGACTATTTCCCTTTTGCATCACATGACCTAGCCTAGTCATAGCACAAAGCGTTAGAACTAGAAATATTCCTGGTATTACAATCATCCACCAATGATTTTGAAGTACAGATTTCTGAGAAAGTGCGAGTAAACTTCCCCAAGACAATGTTTCAAGTGGCAATCCCAGCCCCAAAAAACTAAGAGTTGATTCGAGTCCTATCGATAATCCAATTTCGCTTATAATCATAAACATGATAGCTGGCATAAAATTAGGAATCAAATGCTTTAATAAAACTCTAAGAAACGAACTTCCCATAACTCTAGCAGCTAATACATATTCCATTTGCTTTAACTTCTTCACTTCACTTCTTACAATTTGTGCTATAGGCATCCATCTACTTACACCTATAACTATTGCAATCGAAAGTGGCGTTTTCGTCCCCAGCATGCCCTGCAAAAACACTATCATAAGTATAGATGGCATACTCAAGATTATCTCTATAAATCTTCTCATAATTCTATCAACTCTATTCGATGCAAATGCATTTATAGTTCCATACACAATGCCTATGCTACTAGATATAATAGTTGCAACTATACCTATAAAGAGAGAAATTCTCCCTCCATAACCTATCATACAGAGTAAATCCCTTCCCATAGAATCTGTTCCAAATAAGTGCCTCACGCTAGGCGAACTATAAACCTCTTTTAAATTCATTTCTGTTGGATTATATGGCATCCATATCTCACAAAACATGCACGCTAAAATTATAACTATAAGCAATCCCACAGTGAAATAAGGACACCTACGTTTTTTAGAATGAGGCATAAATTTTTTGGAACTCTCAAATGATGACTGCCCCTTTTTCATAATTACAAAATCTTCTTTCTGCCTAATTTTGTATTCACTATCCATCATTTGAAATCACCCCCATTTTTCATCCTAGGGTCTATTATTCCTTGAAGCGCTATAGCTAAATCGTTTGCAGCTATAACTACAAATCCAGTCATAAGTGTAAGTACCATCAGCATATTGTAATCATGGTATTTTGCACTCTCGAAGCTTAACAGTCCAAGCCCTGGGTAATTAAATACCGTCTCGATAACATATGTTCCTCCTAATAAATGAGGTAACGATAATGCCATCAAACTCAAAAATGTTGGCATTATATTTTTCAGGCAGTGAACAAATAAAGTCTTTTTCTTGCTCATTCCCTTTGATTTAGAAAGTCTGACATACTCTTCTCTAACTTCAGTTGATAGCTTATTTCTGACCATATATGCATAGTACCAGATATGACTCACCGCTAATGTCAAAAGTGGTAATATAATATGCTCTAGTCTATTAGCCAAATCATTTGATTTGCCCAAATCATAAGCCCCGCTTGATGGCAACAATTTCCACTTCACACTAAATAGAAACAAAAACATAAGTGCAAGCCAAAATGGAGGTATACTAGATGTAATCGTACCTATATAACAGATAAATCTATCCACCCATCTGCCCTCATAAAATATACAATAGACTCCTATCGTCAATGATCCTATAACAATTAATACAAATCCAAGTCCACCCAAAAGAAATGTATTGGGCAGAAAATCATTTATAACATCAACTGCGGGTTCTTTGTATTTTAGTGATATTCCAAAATCACCATGTATCGCTGATTTTAGCCAATATCCGTATTGTAAATAAATAGGTTTATCAAGACCTAATCTATGTCTCGCATCTAGCATCTGCTCTGTATTCATTTTTTGAAGTCCATCTCCATAATATGCCCTAAGAGGATCTCCTGGCGCCAGTCTCGAAAAGCAAAACACTACAAAGGACAATACCAATAGAGAAAATATCATATGGCGAAACATTCTGACAAAAATCTTCATGATTTCAATGCCACCTTTCTAGGAAACTCACAAAAACATAAAAAAACCACAAAGGAGATAGCAGCAATTATCGCTCCTATCCATTCACCTTCATGGTTTATACTCATCTTTATATTATTTTTGTGATAAAAATTTAATCTGTACTATAAATCTAAGAGCTCATGCTCTCTCGAATCTTCTTGATTCGCTCAATCATTGTCTCTATTTTAACATTTTTTTACTCTTTTTGCAAAAATGTTTCAAAATCTTTATTCAATTTCACTGCCATTCTTTAGATGCTACTTTCTGGCAATCCTCAGCTAATTTAGAAAGCCCTATTTGCACACAAGTTGCCGCATCTTCATTAGTCAGTACTATAAGACAATCTCCTGCAAGTATCTCCGTCTTACCATTTGGAATAATCTCTTTGTGCCCTCGCTGTATTCCAACTATAAGCGCATCACAAGGCCACTTCACATCCTTTACTCGGCTTCCATCTAAGCTAGATCCCAAACGCACTGTAGTTTCAATAAGTGATTTGATCCTAGAACTTGCCTTAAATGTCAGTCCTCTATTTTTCAGTAATTGATCTAATAATGATTCGTATATAGGTTCTGTCTTAAATGCATCTGCAATTAAATAAGCTACAACACATGCCATGGCTATTGCCAAAAAATGTTGAAATGAACCAGTCATCTCACTTATGAGAAGACAGCCTGTTATTGGCGCTCTAACTATAGCTGTAAAATATGCTGCCATGGCTAATATCACCATATTTTGAACATATTGCTCTGGCAAAAGCCCATATGTAACTAGCACTTGCCCAAATAATGTCCCTGTTATAGCTCCTATTACTAACAATGGCAAAAATATACCTCCCGGAGCTCCCGATCCATAACTAAGCATACTAAATATAAACTTTGCAACCAATAGCACGATTAGCATCTTTATTCCAAATTGCCACTTAACCATCCCCTCAACTAGATGATGTCCTCCTCTTAATACTTCTGGCAATACAAATGCCAATATTCCTGCAAGTGCAAATGGAATATAAAACTTATATCTTGAAAACTTAGTGTTCATCTTTCCATACCACTTTTGCGTCTTAATAAGAGTCTTATTGTATATAGCTCCAAAAACTCCTACGATTGCCCCTAAAAACAATACATACATATAGTACTTTAACGGTAATTGTTCGAGCCCACTAAAATCAAAAACTGGGTGAGTTCCAAAAAATTGTTTTGAAACAAAATCTCCACATACTGCTGATACTAGTGCAGTTAGTAGTACTACTGGCGAGAAATTTTTGTGAAGTTCTTCTAGTGCAAACATAACACCTGCAAGTGGTGCATTAAATGCAGCTGCAAGACCAGCACTAGCTCCACCTGTAATCAAAAATTTTGTCTCAATTTTTTTACACTTGAATATCTTAGAAGCCCCCTTACCTATAGCTGCTCCAAGCTGTATAGATGGACCTTCTCTACCAAGTGAAAGACCAGCTCCAATAGACATAAGACCTCCCACAAACTTCGCCACAAGAACTCGATACCACGGAAGATCTATCTGTCTTAGCAAATACCCTTCTACCTGCGGAATGCCCGATCCCTTTATAAGCGGTTCCATTTCCATGAGCCATTTTACAGATTTCGCCACTATGAAAAGCAGTACTGCGCCTGCTATAATCCACATAGGGTGCTCTCTTTGATAGTTAATAAAATCTCCAACTCTACTTCCTACTAAGTCTAGTAAAAATCGGTATAAAACCACGACAAGACCCGTCGCCACTCCTACACCAATTCCCTCTACTATCAATCGCACTTTAAAATTTTGCCAATGCTTTAGTGTAGAGTAGGTATTATCACGATTTTCCTGATTCTCTATTACTGAAGATTTTTCTCCTAATTCAGCCACAGAAATCACCTCTTTTTCAAATAGTATTGTATACAAATCGCGTCTACCTTGATTGTACATAATATATACTTAGCATTCAATACCATAATGAAAAATAAGATATTTCAAAACGTTGAATTAAATAGCTCATTTTTTAGTTCCATATCTTCCCTACTCTCTATCACTACAATATTTACTATTTTTTTACCTATTCTCTATAAAATTTTTATAATCGTCTAGCGTATTTATATTTACTACTTCTTCTTTAGTTTTTATCTCTAATGGCTTATATCGTATATTCAATGTATCAAACCATTTTTTTGGACTGTAATTTCTGAAATCATCTGTCTTTTGATCTAAAAAACATTTGAGTTTTGGTGCTAATGATCGCTTATATATTCCTATTAGTGGCTGAATCTCTCCATGTATTGTTGCAACTATGGCATCCTCAGTAAATTCATTCTCTACAAATGATGATAGACTATCGCTAGAAAGTTTTGGCATATCACATGGTATACAATATATAAAATCCTCACTGCTTCTTTCAAATGCAGTGTATAAACCTCCAAGTGGTCCTTTGCCCAATATACTATCTTCAATCCACTTCATTCTATGGTTGCTTAATCCATTCTTTTTCTGACCAACTACTAAAATCTCTTTCAGAAAATCTAATTTTTCACATGTCTTTTCCACAAATGTCTTTCCTTCGATTGGCAACATAGCCTTATTGAGATAACCCATTCTTCTTCCTTTACCACCGGCTAATATCAGCCCCGTCATATCTAATACACTAGCATATGATTTTTCACATTCTTTGGTATCAATATCTGCCTTCTCTATTCTACATGCAAGCCCTCTTATGCTGACAGAACTCATCTCACTATTTATGTTCTTTTTACTAGAAACTAAATTGTTGTAACTATAATCTAGTACCTTAAAAAGTTTCTCATCTTCATCCATTGGATCCCACCATCCAGTTTCTGCTATAACCACATCTTCGCTTATACCATCAACTGCTTTTACAACATGCTTTATTTTACCTACTTTTGTCTCTATCCATATCCAATCTCCATTTTTTACTCCCAATTTTAGGGCCTTCGTTCTTGATATTTCTGCAATTGGATACTTTTGTATATCCCTTAGTCCTTTTATAGGTTTTCCCTCTGAATTGTTAAATAATTTGCTTTTATATGTTGTGATGTACGAATTGTAGTATCCATCCAACTCTTCTATCACTTCTTCAGCAACTACTGGAATCGGCTTAGATCCCAATTTTTCAAGTTTTTTACTATAAAACTCCACCTTTCCAGTCTCTGTTTTAAATCCATTTAATTTATACTTTTCATATTTCTGGTCAATTTCTATATAAGGGTAACAACCTCCACTTTTTCTTATATCTTCTATAGTTTTACCACTTGGAGATATGCATTCACTCCAGTATTCATCACTGTCATTTTCGAAATTTCCTCCTAACTTTAGCTTTCGTCCAATTCTATTTAATATCTCAAAATCAGGCAAACTATTGTATGGAGTATCTATTATTCTCTGTAACTTCAGCGAACCGTCTAGTGCCTGTTTTACCGCTTCATATTCAAAATGAGAACTAGCAGGAAGCACTATGTCCGCCAAATTTGTAGTTGGCGTATGAAATATATCGCTCACCACTAAAAACTCTAAATGCTCAAGCGCCTTTATGGTTCTTTTTGTATCTGGCCAACTAGTTACAACATTAGATGCTTGTATAAATCCAGCTCTTATATTGTATGGTTCTCCTTCTAATATCGCATTCATAACACCTTGTGGCGATGCATTGTAGTGCTCGGGAATTTTAATATATTCAGCTCCAACTCTCTTTGCTTTTAGCTCTGGTGTAAAACAACTAAGTACCTCTTTACCATATGGCCAACGCCCCTTTGTCAATGATTTCGATTCATAATCTACCATACCACCGCTAACATCTAGTGAACCTGATAATGCTACTAATATACCTAATGCCCTTGCTTTCTGAAAACTATCTACATTCATATCAAAAGCATTTCCAGCCCATATGGCATTTGGCCTTGAAGCCATGTACAATTCTACAGTCTTTATTATATCCTTTTCGCAAATTCCAGTAAGTTTTGAAACAACCTTTGGAGTGTAACCATATACTAATTCAGCTATTTCATCGAATCCTACTACATATTTTTCAACCCATTTAGTATCATATAATTTATTCTCTATTATCAAATGAATCATACCGTATATCAAATATATATCCGTTCCAGGTCTTATTGGTAGCCACAAATCTGCTTTTAGAGCATGCTGTGTTTTTCTTGGATCTACAACTATTGTTTTCATTCCATTTTTTTGAGCTTCTATCAAATCATAAACTTCAAAAAATCTAGTATTGAATTTGTTTACTCCCCACAATATAGTACACTTGGTATTCTCATTTATATCTGGTTTCGGAAAATATCCCAAAGTATATATATAACCCCACATAAGAGGTGAATAGCAAATATAATCTGGACTAACTATGTTTGGAATACCAAAGCTAGTTGAAAGCTCTATCAATTGAGTATGGACGAAATCTCTAGAATACCCATATGCACTAAAAATACTCTCCGCGCCGTATTTGCTCTTTAAATCAATAAATCTATCTCCAATTTCATCTATAGCATCTTTCCACGATATTTCCTCCCATTTTCCTTCACCTCTTTTACCAGCTCTCTTTAGCGGAGTATTTATTCTTCTTTTGTTATATAATACCTCTAGACTCTTTTGTCCTTTTATACAAAGCCTCCCTCTCGAGACCTTATCTTCTTCGTCACCTCTAATGCTAGTAGCTCTATCATCTTCTATTGTCACTATAACTCCGCATTTATTTCCGCATACATCACACAATGTCTTTACTTCCCTCTTCATGTTAAAATCTCCTTCATGTTCATCATTTTTTTCTATTTCAACTTTTCTATTATCAAAAATACTTATAAACAAGCCAAATTATTGTTTTCAGCTTGAAATAAGTGGTAGTAGTATATATAATATTTTGCGTTCAGAAATTTTACCAAATATATGTAATATAAATATCAGTTAGGAGTGTTTTTTAGTGTTTAATAAGAGCAAAAATTCAATTTCAATTAAATTAATAGCACTACTCGGCGCAGCATTAATGCTTTTTTACTATGTTCTGCCATCTACCAATATTAAAAAATCAGATGATACAACATTTCGCTTAATCTCCGCATATAAACCCGCTACATCTATAGTGTTGGCTCTTGGAGCAGAAGACTATCTAGTTGGTATTCATGGCAGACCAAAATCAAATAAAGTAATACAATCTCTTTACGATAAATCTGATTATAATCTTACTAATGTCGGAGGACGCAAATCTGGTTATAATATAGAATCGATAATTGCATTAGAGCCTGATTTGATAATTCTTCCTCCAATGGATGAATCAGAAATTCTCATACAAAAATTAAAAGAATTTGACATAAACTATCTCTGCATAAATCCTGAAAGCGTAGAAAGTTTAAAATCATCTATATTAGAAATCGGCAAATCGATTAATCGAATCGAAAGAGCAAAAACCTTAGTAACATTTTTTAATAAATATCTAGATAAAATACAATCTAGAATTTCAGGTTCCTTTGATAAAAAAAGAGTGTATATAGCAGGTCCCTATGGTTATCTATCTACCATCTCACAAGATCTCTATCAACATGAAATGATAGAACTTGCAGGTGGTAGAGATGTATCATCACACTTAAATGGTAGCTGGAATGAAATATCTATAGAAGAGCTCATAAAACAAAATCCTGAAATAGTATTCTCTGTTCCCTATATGAAACCTGATGTTAATTTCGATTCTAATGATTTTGCAAAATCAAAAATTATTGCTTATCAAAACCAAGCTATATATAAAATTCCATCTAGTATAAGTTCTTGGGACACTCCTGAACCTCAAAGTATACTAGGTATCATTTGGATGAGCAAAAAAATCTATCCTGATTTATTTTCAGATATCGATATGATTGAATTAACAAATGGATTCTACAATGAGTTCTACGGCAAAAGCTTCCAAAAATTTGGAGGTTCACTAGATGAAATCAAATGATGTACTTAATATATCATCTAATGTTTTTAAAATGCTCTTCATAGTAATTATCTGTTTTTTCATTTCGCTAGGAATAGGACGATACGATATAGGTTTTTCAAATATAGATTTGATACTATCTATAAGATTTCCTAGAGTTCTTTTAGCACTGTCTACTGGGGGCATACTCGCTCTATGTGGGTTATTATTTCAAATGATATTTAAAAATCCTATAGCCTCCCCTGATATACTAGGTGTATCATCTGGAGCTTGTTTTGGTTCTGCCTTAGCTATTATTCTTCCATTCTCATTCTTTGGAAAAGTACAAATACTTTCATTTGTCTTTGCAATGATAGCTGTGATACTAACCTATAGTCTAAATAAATTTTCTAAAGACAAGAGTCTACTCTATCTTATACTCTCTGGAATCATAGTATCAGCGTTTTTTTCAGCTTCTTATAATTTTCTAAAATATATAGCTGACCCATATGAAGAACTTCCTTCAATAGTATTTTGGGCAATGGGTGGTCTCTACAGATCAACTTATACGAACTCTATAATTTCATTTATACTTTTGATTTCAAGTACGTTTTTGATTCACAAACTCTATTTCAAAATATCTATATTGACGATAGATGATGAATTAGCTATATCAATGGGCTTAGATGTTCAACTATTTCGCTGGATACTTCTCTGCTGGGTATCATTTCTGGTAGCGTATGTAATAAGCTTGATTGGTATAATAGGATGGATATCTCTGGTTATACCACATATCTCTTTGTTTCTATTTCCAAACTCTAGATATCGAATACTATTGACTGCACTCTCTGGTATGCTCTGTTTAATAATTCTAGACACATTAGCTCGTAGTCTATTCAGTTTTGAAATTCCAATTGGTATACTAAGCTCTATATTTAGCACACCTATACTCGCTTATCTAATATTTTCAAAAAAATTCATTCGAAAGGATACATAGTATGAAATCTCAATCAATTTTAAAAATGAATTCAATAAGCTTTAGTTATGACGATAGCTTCTCTCTGAATACAATTAATTTAGAATTCAAATCAGGAACAATCTACTCTTTGCTCGGTAAAAATGGCTCTGGCAAAACTACACTATTTAAACTTCTTCTCAACTTTATAAAGCCATGTGAAGGTTCTATATCTATAGACAACTCAAACTACGATTCTATATGCAATCTCTCTAAGCAAATTGCATATGTCCCCCAAATCAATAGTCTAAACTCTGATTTATCTGTATTTGACTTTATACTACTTGGTCGAAATCCTTATATAAACTATTTTCAAACACCTAGAAAAATAGATGTCAAAAAGACTTACGAAGTAATAGAATATACAAATCTATCTAATATCAAATTAAAGCCCTTAAATACTCTAAGCGGTGGTCAAATGCAATTAGTTTCTATAGCTAGAGCTCTAAATCAAGATACAGATTTCATAGTACTAGATGAGCCTAGTAGTTCTCTTGATATAGACCATCAGCACTCCATATTTTCATTACTATCGCATATGTCTTATTCAGAAAATAAATGTATAATATTTTCAACACATGACCCTTCTATAGCACTAAAATACAGCGATGAATCTATTCTTCTAAAAAAGGGCCACGTATTAATAAATGGCCCTAGCAATAGTATATTGACAAAAAATAATCTCTCTAAAATATACACTAGCTTTTCAGATAATAATTCAATAGCACTCACTACGGGAACTTTTTGAACCATCACTAGTCTAAAAACATAGGGATTTTATGCCTTTAAATTACACTCCTGCAATAGCTAAACCGTAAAATTATTGAACTGTAGCTCCTATGGGAACTTGTTCTACTGGATGAAGTATAAATGTCATATTCTCTCCTAATGAATGTGCATAATTTTTCAGTTTATTAATCTCACTTCTACTAAGGCTAGTTATTAGTATGCTTTTTTTGTCATTTGTAAGTCCATCTTTTGCATCATATATAGTAGCACTTCCGCCTAGAGTTCTCGTTATATACTCGCTTATAGGACCAAAATTTTCACCTAGCACTATAACTCTTCTATGCATACTAATCTCTGCCATTATATTTCTGATACAAATACATAGCAATACTACGCCAAACATAGCATAAAGACCTTTCTCTGCACCAAATGTAGTTATCGCTCCCGCTATTATTAAGGTGTCTACTATAAGTACTCCAAGAGGCATACTTGTATGAAAATATTTATTTAATATCTTTACTACTATGTCTAGGCCTCCTGTCGATGCATCTTGACTAAACGCTATTCCCATTCCCAAGCTACAAAGTACTATTCCCATTATCAATTGGATTAGGACATCGCTACTCATAGGCTCTATTACTGGAAAATATTTTACTAATATAGCTGTTATAATAGATGTCGAAAAACTACAAAACATAGTCCTAAAACTAAAAACAGGACCTATAAGCCAAAATCCTACTATATATAAACATACATCCATAATCATCATCAATAGCCCTATATTTGCATTTGGAGCATATGATTTTATTATTATCGCAATACCAGTTGTCCCTCCTGCCGCAATATTATTTGGCGCTAGGAATAATACTACTCCTAGCGCCAAGCAAAATGCAGCTAAAAATAAGATAGATAACTCCTTTATAATCTTATTCACTGCTGTCACCTCTAATTATTATTTTTCAATCCAAGTATTCCAGAAATAAGGCTGAGCTCCATTTGCATAACCCTTAAGTTTAGAATTCAATAAATGCATACGACTGTATTCCACACTTTTGATATAAGGTAGACTCTCCCAAGTTTTGGCATAGAATTCTTTAACTATATCAAATCTCTTATCAAAATCTGTTTCTTTCATCATTCTTGCAAATATCTCATCCATTTGCTTTGAATCTTCATCGTCCCAATTTGAAATCCATGCATTTGTACCTGTCCATGCAGACTGAACCTGTGGATCTGGGCAAGCCATATAGAAATAAGACAAATGTAAATTCCAACCGTCTTTTTTAGATCTCTTATCTACTACTGTTGGTCTATCAAAAAGTTCTACCTTTACATTAAATCCTGCTTTTTCTAGCTGAGATTTAAGTGCAATCGCACCTTGCGCTTCTATTTTATCGTCTTGACCTGAAAGTATGACTATAGGGGTTCCATCGTAATTAGATTTAGCTAACAACTCCTTTGCCTTGTCAGTATCGTAGTTATTGTAAACGCCCTTTCCAGAGTTTTCTTCATACCATATAGTTCCCTTAGGGAATATACTTCCGTCAACTGTCCAAAAAGCTTCATTACCAATCATAGTTCTTCCGAATTCTTCCATATCTATAGCATAAGCAAGTGCTCTTCTCATGTCTTTATTGTCAAATGGAGCCGTTCCATTGTTTATTATGATCATTTCCATACCATCAGGTTTAACTATCACCGGCTCTACATTTCCGTCACTAGTCAAAAGTTCATATTGATCTTGAGGCGCTTCTTCTGCAAACATAAACTCACCGGTTTGTGTTCCAGCAACCCTAGTAGATTGCTCTGCTATAAATTTGATAGAAATATTATCTGCATATGCAACTCTTTTTCCTGCTAATCCTGATGCCGGAAGTTCGCTTGGCATATATTCATCAAATCTTTCCAAGTTTACATATTGGTCTGGAATCCAACCTACAAATTTATAAGGACCAGTACCAATGTGTTCTTCTAATATATTGTCTCCGTATTTTTCTATAAGTTCTTTTGGTCTTATAACAAGTTTTTGATTCGAAACATGAGATGCTATAACACTTATAAATGGTGCATAAGGTTCGTTGAATACAAACTTCACTTCATAAGGTGATACTACCTCTAATTTGTCAAAATAAGGTTTTATCATATTTCCTGCATCGTTATTTTTTAGCCATCTTTCGAAAGAAGCCTTAACATCATCTGCTGTCATTTCACTTCCGTCATGAAACTTCACACCTTCTCTAAGCTTTACTGTGTATACTTTAGAATCTTCACTTAAAGTATATTCTTTTGCTAAATGTGGTTGCGGTTTAAATTCTGCATCAAATTCAAACAACCCTTCATACACGTGATTCATAATAGATGAAATTGCCCAGTCGGTCGATTTGTCACTATCAAGATGTGGTGGCGTCATCTTTTGTGCTACATTTATAGTTCCCCCAAATTTTGTTTCTTCTGGGCTTTTTTCTGCCTGAGCAGATACTTTTGTTTTCTCGCTTCCCTCTGAATCTTTTACTTCACTAGCAGATCCTCCGCATCCTACTAGGCTCATCATAACCATTAGTGATATACCTAGTCCTGCCATAAATTTCAAACTCTTACTTCTCATTTACCATACTCCCCCTTAAACTAATTAACTCTATTTATACATATGACAAGCCACATAGTGCTCATCTTTATACATATCTAACTTTGGTTTTGAATCTCTGCAAATAGCTTTTGAATATTTACATCTTCCATAAAATTTGCATCCAGCAATATTGCTCTCATAACTCGGTACCTCGCCCTCTATCTCGCCTAAATCTTGATTTAAGCTAGGATTCGGTTTTAGTATAGATTTCATCAAAAGCTCTGTATATGGATGTTTACTCGATTTGAATATATCATCTGAAGTTCCCATCTCGGCTATTTCACCTAAATACATCACACAAACCCTATCGCTTATATAATTCACTACAGACAAATCATGTGATATAAAAAGATACGTTATACCCATACTTTTTTTTATAGATTTAAATAGATTAAGTATTTGGTTCTGTATTGATACATCAAGCGCCGAAACAGCTTCATCACAAACTATAATATCTGGTTTCAATATAAGGGCCCTAGCTATTGCTATTCTCTGCCTTTGCCCCCCACTAAATTCATGTGGATATTTGTACAATGCATGTTCTTGAAGTCCTACAGTTTCTATAACTTCTAGTACTCTATCTTTTATTTCATCTCTATTTAAACTTTGGTGATGTCTCAGTGGTTCTGCTATGAGATCAAATACTTTCATTCTAGGATTCAGTGATGAAAATGGATCTTGAAATACTATCTGTAGCTTTGATCGCAATTTTCTCAGTTCCCCTGATTTAAGTTTCAGTATATCTTCGCCCTTGAAATAAACCGCTCCACCATCTGCTTCTAAAAGTCTTAGCACTAGCCTTGCAGTAGTTGATTTCCCACACCCAGATTCTCCTACCAGTCCAAGCACTTCTCCTTTTTTTAGTTCAAATGACAAATCATCTATCACCTTCATATATTTTTTACCTATTCCAAAATATCCATTATCTAAAACAAATGACTTCTCTAAATTTCTAACTTTAAGTATGGTTTCTTCATTCTTCACGCCAGTTTCTCACCTCTCACATGCTCCTTACAAAAGCATTTGTACTCTCCGTTTCCAAACTTTTCTGTTTCCGGCTTCTCATATTCACAATGTTTCATAGCAACTGGACATCTTTCATAAAAATGGCATCCACTTTTAAACTCACTTGCGCGAGGTACCATCCCCTCTATCACTGCTAAGCTCTCTTCTCCTAAATCTAATGATGAAACAGAACTTATAAGCCCTTTAGTATATGGATGTTTGGGATTATTAAATAAAGTATCTACATCGTTATGTTCTACTAATTGTCCTGCATACATAACCATAACTCTATCTGCAATAGCTGCTACTACACCTAAATCATGTGTTATAAGTAATATTGTAGTATCATAATCTTTATTTATGGATTTCATAAGCGCTAGTATTTGTGACTGCATACTCACATCTAATGCAGTTGTAGGTTCGTCTGCTATTATGAGCTTAGGTCTACAAGCTATCGCCATAGCTATCATCACTCTTTGTCTTATACCTCCAGACATTTGATGTGGATATTGGTCAAATCTCTTATCAGCAGATGGAATTCCAACTGATTGCAAAAGCTCTAGCGCCTTTTTTCTAGCTTCTTTTTTAGAACATCTCTCGTGAATTCTAAACATCTCTGCTACTTGCTTTCCAATAGTATATACAGGATTTAGAGCTGTCATAGGCTCTTGAAATATCATCGAAATATCATTTCCCCATATCTTCTGTAACTCTTTTCTTTTTAGTTTAAGCACATCCCTTCCTTCAAACTCTACCATGCCGCTTTCTATAAGTCCCGCTTCTGCACTTATTGCATTTAAAACACTAAGAGATGTAACACTCTTTCCACTACCAGACTCTCCAACTAGTGCTACTATCTCGCCTTTATACAAATCAAAATTTATATTTTCTATGACAGGTACTAGTTTAGAGTCTATATAAAAACTAGTCTTTAAATCCCTGACTTTAAGTAATTTTTCCATATCGTCCTCCCTATCCTCTGCTCTGTTTCAATCTAGGGTCTAATACATCTCTAAGTCCATCTCCTATGAGATTTAGCCCAAGTACAGATATCACTATAGCAATACCAGGAAAAAATATTTGCCAAGGCGCTACACTCATAAACGTCCTAGCTTCTGTTATCATTCCGCCCAAACTAGGTGCTGGTGGTTCTATTCCCACTCCCAAAAAGCTAAGTGCTGCTTCATCTAGTATCGCAAGTGCAAATATAAATGTCATCTGAACGAGCATAGGTGCAAGTGAGTTTGCTAATATATACTTAATCAAAATATATGGCTTCTTCGCTCCTATTGCGATTGCCGACTCAACATAATCCTGCTCTTTCACTACCAATACGCTCGCTCTAAGTACTCTCGCCATTGTTGGAAAATAAGCAAATGACAGTGCAAGTATTATATTTCCCTTTCCAGCTCCGGATATAGCTGATAGTATTATCGCTATTATAATTCCTGGAAATGCCAAAAGACCATCTAGTATTCTCATCAAAATATTATCCAGCCATTTAATACTTCCAGCTACTAATCCTACAAAACCACCTATAAACGTACTTAGTATAGTCACTATAAACCCAATTTCTATAGATACTCTAGCTCCATAGAACACCCTACTCATGATATCTCGTCCAAAGTTATCCGTTCCCATAAAATGATCCATAGAAGGCTTTAGCAATCTGTCCTTTCCTTCCATCATAAGTGGGTCATATGGTGCTAAATGCGAAGCAAATATCGCTACTAAAAGCACTGCTCCAAATAATATTCCACCTGTTATGATATAAGGATGAATTTTGTTTCTCCTTGCATTCGATTTCAATTTCATATCCAAATACTCCTCTATATAGTTTTACTCTACTCTTACTCTAGGGTTTAAAAATGCATAGCTTATATCTATTATCAAATTTACTCCAAGATATATAAAAGCAGTAAACATCATGCATCCCTGTATAACCGGGTAGTCCCTTTTTAGTATAGCGCTCATAGCAAGTGCACCTGTTCCTGGTATGTTAAAAACTGTCTCTACAACCCAAGTTCCCCCAAGTAAAACAGCTATACTAAATCCAATTATAGTCATAACTGGTGGCATAGCATTTTTTAGACAATGCTTGAAAAGAACTAATCTATTAGGCACTCCCTTTAACCTTGCCGTCCTTATATAGTCCTGCTTTAGTATCTCAAGCATAGAGCTTCTAGTCATTCTTGCTATAAGTCCACTTTGCATGACACCTATCGTCACAGCAGGTAATATCAAGTACTTGATACATCCTATGCCTACTTCTGAAAATGACTGGTATCCATATACAGGTAGCCAATTAAGCTTCACTCCAAATAGTAGCATTAGCATAAGTGATAGCCAAAAACTTGGAACTGAAACTCCAAATAACGACACTCCTATAGCACTTTGGTCTACCCATGTTCTATGTTTTATCGCTGCTAATATCCCAAGCGGTACTCCAATCAATATACCTATTATTTCTCCTAAAATAGCAAGTATTATCGTTGGCTCTAACCTAGATACAATAACTTTTGTAACCTTTTCGTGCAAAAAAATAGACTCTCCTAAGTCTCCTCTAATAACATTGTCAATCCATGTCTTGAACTGAACCGCAATAGGCTTATCAAAACCGAGCGTTTTATTCATCTCTGCTATCTGTGTTTCATTGGCAAAATCTCCAAGCATCATTCTCACTGGATCTCCAGGCATGATGTGGGTTATGGCAAAAGAAACTAGAAGTACCACAACCAAAACTGGAATAATCATACAAATCCTCTTTACTAAATACCTAAGCACTAAAAACCCCTCCACACTTCCTCAAATCAAAACTTTTATGAATACTTTATTCACCTTTCAAAGTATATATCACATTTACACTGAATTCTAATAATGTTTTTTTATGGTAATTTATCAAGTATAAATTTTATTAATACTGTTTGAAATCCTTTTTATTATCAAGTGCGATTTTAACTTATTGACCACTAAAAAATGCCATAATCCAAAATTTCAATAAAACTCAATTGAAATTTCAGACTAAGGCACTAATATAACAAACATCCCTTTATCTTCTACATTATATTCTTAATTCTATCAACCCCGCTAGCTATAATACATCCAATGACAGCTCCATCTATTAGCACTACAACCACAGCTCCAATTCCTCTAATATTCCCTGTGATATAACTAATACATACAAAAGATACAGTAGCAGCTAAAAATATAAGCCAATAAATAACTTTACACTTTAATTCTCTATTCAACAATTCAAAATCGCCTTTAGCTCTGTTTCTAAATACATACATCGCTATAATGAAAAATCCAATCAAAGTACTTCCATGCTGCAAAAATTTATATACAGGCCATCTAAAGCTAGCAATGTACACTTCATTTTTAAATATTTCAAACATCTGAACGAAGTATCCCGTTTCATGAGTCCAGCTATCCCAAAATATATGACTCCACGCACCAATTATGATGGAAAGTATAAATACACTCCATGCTTTGAATCCTTTTATCTTCCATTTGAATCTAGCAATTTCTACAAAATATCTTTGGATAGATACAGGAAAATTCGAAACTAATGGTAGTTTTACCATATAGTGAAATATATATGCGAGCAATATAGCAATAGGAACATTCATCACAAATACTCCCCACCAAGTATGCCCTACAGTCCCAAATGGTTTGAGCCTCAAGAAATATTCAAAATCTGGAGACATCGCTCCAAGT
>JAOAQY010000058.1 GCA_025210965.1 Tissierellales bacterium | reverse complement strand
TTTGGATGAAAACCTATGTCCACCTCATGTAAGAATACTTTTTGTAGATATTTTTCATCCCCACATATGTGCTTAGATATTTTAAGAGTAGTTTCTAGCCTTGCACCAGTAGAAGAAGCTCTAGATTGTATCCCTGCTGATGCATAAATCCTTTTACTGCTTGTAGGCTTAATATTATGAATTCGCCCTCTAAGCTCCGGGAACTCTTCAAAGAGTCCTAGTATGGTTTTATTAATATTATTGGCTACATTCAAATCTATACCCGAATATTTGGCATTTCTGATTCCTAGATTAGCAACCGCCCATCTTTCTGCATCTTTTTTAGTATTTGCTGGAATAAATTCATTTACTTCAGCCGATTTAACTTTTTTGTCAGGCTTTTTGATTTCTTCTTTTTTAGCTTTAGTTTTTCCTTTTAGATTCACAAAATCTAAATCAACCTTAGCTTTTACAGTTTTATTATACCATGAATCTAGTCTATCATTTTTTTGGCCATGGATCCAATCTCTGAGTTCAGTACCAATATCATCAAGACTTTTTGCTAACTCTGGCCACTGAGCACATAAACACTGAGGATGCGGAACTGGTACATCTTTTATCAAGAAATTACCTCTTCCATATCCATAATCATGTGCTGCGTATTCATCACACTCATCTTCTCCAAAAGGAATCACTTGTCTTTCCATGTGAGCGTTAGATAGTTCCCAGTGAATAATATCAACAAAAGGATTCCTTTCAGCACTCTTGATATTAGACAGAAAAAAAGCATGATTTGTAGCTGTCCTTGCCAACCTTTGAGCATTGTAGTCAATAACTCTCTTGCCAGCATTAGGATAAACCTTTTTCCATGACCAATCTTTCTTAGCTGCAGGATCAATATACATTTGAATATCTTTAGCTATATCTAGAGATGACTTTTGTTCTGCAATTCCTCTAGCTAATATATAGCGCATGTCAGTATCCATTTTATATTTATCTAAATAAATTCTATCAGCTAAACCTTTATTATCTTTGTATAACTGTCCCCCAATAATTTCATTGATTGCTTCTTTCGGAACTCTTGCAAATAACTCTCGCATAGAATCCCCAATACCTAAATCATATTTATCGTTTATAGTATCATATAGAACTGCATGAGGTTCATTTGCATAGATGGCTGCTAATTTGATGTATTCTTTATTCTTAGAGTAGAGTATTTTGTGCATCTCTTTAGATAGCTTTTCTAACTCATTAGTATACTCAGTAGCCCAAACATCTGACATGCTACCAGGATAAGAACGCTTTGAAAGAGTATCTAATGATCTAGCTGCATCGGAATAAACAAAGCGTAATTCTCTATAACTTCGCTTTATAAGTTTCAGCTCTTTTCTCCTGGCATCTTTCATTAGTTTATCAAAGAGTTCGTTACTCATTTTCTAACTCCGAATTGACACTGCCTAGAAATGCATCTTGAAACATGGATTGTTCCTTAGCAATTTGTTCAAGCTCTGCATCTGCATCGTCTGCAATACTCCACTTTTGAATATAAGATTTCTTTGATCTAACATTTGCATTTACTTCTGCTAGATCATTTTGTTTCTCTGCCTGGTCATCCTCCGGCAAAGAATAAAGTAAAGTTATATTGATAGCATAATCAAAATCTAGATCAATACTCTTGTCTACATAAACCTTATGCATTTTAAGAATTGATTCTATCATCCACTCTAAAGCACAATGCCAAACAGTCCATTTTTCATTGCATCTAGTAATTAAGTTCCAGTAAAGAGCCTTCATAGACTTTCCTGATTGCATCAAACCCTTTAATTGTTCTAGAGATACATTTGGAACATTGAGTAGCTCATACATATCGTTTTTAGCTCTATTAATGCTTTCTAAATACTTAGTTTCATAGTTGAATGTAGATTCTACAACGGACAGATCACAATCCCTATCTTCATTTTCTGATTGCCCATCTACAAAAGCATTAGGAGCAATTGAGAGTTTCTCTGTTGTAGCTTCTGACAAATTCTTTCCTAGCTTTATTGGAAACATATTGAACTTAAGAGCATCTAGGTCATCTGATTTCAAGTGATTGTATGCTTCTTGATTTTCTTCAATCTCTGTTACATCACTCTCTCCAATAAGGTCTCCAGTGAGTCCATCATTTATTATCACCTTTACTGGAATGAAGTCTATGTTTAGAGGTTCATTTTCTTTTATGATATCTATAACTCTAGCATGGCCATCATAAACTGCCTCTGTTAAATAACATTGACCATTTTCTATCCAATATTTTTGTTTCCAAATTCGTTGATCTTTTTTATCTATAGAATCATTTTGCTGATAGAAGAATATAACTTTTATAAGTCTATCTGAGTCTTCAGCATCTGTATCAAATATAAATTCCATAGAAGGACGAAAAAGAGGTTTTACTCTAGTTTCATCTGCAGATAATTTAAGCGCTACACGTTTACCAATAAAGCAATCGCGAGCGCCCTTTAACAATTTGTCTCCAAAGTTATTTTCTTTTAGTATCTTATTAATAATATGATTAAGCTTTTCTGCTTTTTCGCCATCCTTTTGTTTGTCTATAGCTTCTATTCTAATCTCTGGAGATCTAGAAAACATAAAGCGTGCTTCTTCTTTGATTAGCTTTTTGATTATGTTTGTCCGGCTCTTAGATGGTTTGTAGTCTAGATTTTGCTTTACTTCCCAATCCTGACCACTGCCATCATACTGCCTATACAAATCAATAATTTCTTTTAAGTCTCGTATAACACAATCTCCAAATATCCCCTCTAACTCAGCTTTTATAAACTTATTTAGTGCCTGCATCCTTTTCACCTACCTTCTGGAGTAATTCTTTCTAATACCTTTTACCTTTATAATCGTGTAGCAGAAATAACGAACCGCATCCATCGCGTGGTCCATTTGTTTTATTGGTTTATCTTCACCATTATCTGCAGCCTTTTCATCCCAAATGTAAGATGCGAATTCTTTTAAAGTGTTCCTGAGCCTTTTATCAAAAAATATTTTAGACTCTGATAGAAGGTTGCTTACATGGCGAATACCATCCACTACATCATTTTTTGCTTTCTTTACCTTGAACCCATCTTTTTTAAGCTGAGCAATAAAAGATGCTGCAGATGGATCTACTATGATTGCTGTTACCTTTATCGTTCCTAGAAATTCTTTTAAGTCATTAGAATATTGACTATCGGTCTTTTGTATTCCAGTATCTCTTCCTGAGTAATAATATTCTTTTATACAATACCATTTGCCATTTCTAAGCCCCCAAAGTAAAAACACTGTAGCATTTTGAGTTCCGTAGTCAACTGACACATAGTATTTTTCAAAGGTATACTTTAGTGCATCTACTATATGACGAGACCTTGAAAACATATCGTATATAATGCCCTCTGCAACTACCCATAGTCCAAGGATGTATCTTTTATAAAATATCCCTGAGAACATTCTTTTGTATCTTTCCTTAACCTCTTCTGTTAGCGATGGATTATCATCCATTGTAAAGTGAAGGTTAAACAAATTCTTCTCTTTGAGTTTTAAAAGATATTCTAAATAGAACCAATGATAAGGCCCATCTGGGTTACAATTAAACCAAAGTTTCGCTCCTGTTACAGAGCATCTTGCCACAGCCTGGTTAACAAATGACTGTGGCATAAGGGTAACTTCATCAAAAAAAGAACCGGCAGCGGTTAAACCTTGTATTAGGTCCTGTGAACTTTCATCTTTTCCTCCAAAGATATAAAAGTAATTTACCTTACCGTTTCTTCTATCACGAACCATTAACATATTATCTGATCTATGGTCCTTTATTTTGAATCCTCTAAGTCTTAATATAATTTTGAGTAAAAAAAGAACGTTTCTTCGAAACGATCCTATTGTCTTTCCTGCCATGATGAAGTTTTGAAAGTTGAAATATTCCATAGCCCATAGTATATAGCTAAATGACATTATAATTGTTTTTCCTGCTCTTACTGAACCATCACAAACTACACCATCTTTATTTTTCATTGGTGATCCATCCATCCACCAACTAAGAACTTGTTTTTGCTTTCTAGAAAATGGAGCCCATTTGAAAGGAGCTTGTTTGACTCCCTTCCTAGTCATCGAACTCACCACTTTCATCTGGAGCTCTTTGTATTGCTTCTATCTCATCTTCATCATCCCACACACTTTGAACAGAATCTTTTATTGCATCCATAAATCCATCGTCCTGGAACTCTGTATCCACTTCACCTTGTTTTTGTCTTTGTAGATCCAATTTAGCTTGCTCAAGTTCTCTTTTGAATTTATCTGGGAAGAGGTCAAAGTACACTGAAAGTTTCTCCATTGCTTTTTCTTTACTCATCAGTTTTATACTTACGCCTTCTTTTCCTTGCTTCACTTCTTGTATTAGTGTTCCATCTATGGTGTCACTATCAATTAAATCAACAAAATTTACTGTCTTCTTTAGTGTCTGTCCATCTTTACCTTTCACTGGACCAAAAGCCCCCATCACATCGGCTTCTCTTTGTCCCCATTTCAAGTAATCTGTCATATCTGCAAATGTTATTGCTATGTACTTTTTAAATACATCCATAGCCTCTACAAATATCTCTTCTTGCATTGCTTTCTTAAGGTTCCGTATTTGAGCTATAATTTTAGGCTTTTTTAACAGCCTACACCCTTCTACATGGGCACCGCCTTTTGAATAACCTGCTTTAAGTGCAGCTCTTGTAGCGTTGAATGACTCGATATAGTACAAACAAAAAAGACGCTGTCTTTCAGTAAGGTTTGCATCCTCTAACTGATCAATAGCATCTTTGTCTACTTTAGTTACAATATTCTCTTTATTCTTTACTGCAACGTTGCGTTTTTTATTTTCTTTTTTAGATTCCTTTTGCAACGTTGCGTTATAATTGCCATTTAATTTTTTCTCCCAGGAATATCTATTCTTCCAAGACCTAACAGTACCGTTTGATACACCTAGTTTATTTGCTATGTCTTTTAAAAGAATTGTTCCCTTGCTTTCTAGATATAGCTTTTCTGCATTTACGCTCTGCTTGCTTCTTTTTCGAGCCATCAATCACCACCCCATTATAATAATTTAATTATTTTTATATTTTTTTATTTTTTCTTTTAATGTTTTAAAATCTTCAATGTACTTTTGCTTGCTTTTTTCATTTTTAAGTTTATTTATTAAATCATCGATGAAGGATTCATTTTCATCAATAAATTGTTCTATCGATAAATAAATATTTGATATGTTCTTATTTTCACTATAATCAGTTCCTAATCTAAGTAAAAAACTTACCATAACATTTTCATCAGGTTTAATATCTTTATCCATATTTTTAGGTACAAATTTCATTAATTCAATTTTATTTTCTAAATCACTTTTTAAAGTATCAAAATTATCTAAAAAATGCTGTTTTTTTATATCTGTTGATGAATCTAATACTGTTTTTTTTATAATTTCGTATATGTTTTCAAAATTTAAATTTGTCAAATTATCGATAATATCAATTTTCCCATTAAAGGTTGGGTCTGTTACATTTTGACAACTCAATACAAAAGATAAGGTTTTTAAATTTTCCAACAATTGTTCTAGGTTTTTAAAAATACTTAAATTTGCCAAAATAACTTTTTCAATACGCAACTGAATTTCAATTATTTCCTTTTCTTTTTTTTCATTACGTAACTCAATTTGTAAATCAGCCACTACTTTTGAATTTCTCCAAGCACCATAACCTACAAATAGCGTAGCCCCTATACCCATTATATTAAGAACATCATCTGGTTCTATATATATTTCACCTAATATAAATTTTTCTAGATATGATAGAACTATAATAATATTGTTCATACTAATCAAAGTTACTATAATTATTAATACGATTAATCCAGTTTTTCTTTTAATTCCACTATTTTCCACAAAAATCACCTCAATTACAATTATAGCAACTAAAGTTTAATTTATGCAATATCTTTACACAAACAAAAAAGCATGGATTTTTGCCCACGCTTTGCTGAGACCATTATACCACGTCTGAAGTGACAAAAAAGTGACATAAAAGTGCTACAAAAGTGACATTTCAGACTAAAAAAATTATCTTTCTAGCTTAAGCATTAAGAGCATTTTATCAAATGCTTTATCTCTGAGTCTTAGTAAATGTCTTTGACAGATGCTCATATTGCAACTTATTTCATGCCATTGTAAACCAATAAAATATCTTTTTTCAATTATTTTTCTTTCACGCTCTGGTAAAATCGTTAGAGCTTTTTCAATTTGGTACAATCTTATATTAAGTCTTGTAATATATTTTTGAAGAGCTTCTCTCTCCTGGTCTATTTTTATAACTAGATCTTCAACAGGCTGAGATATTTTGTTAGTTGTTCCAGTTCT
>JAOAQY010000057.1 GCA_025210965.1 Tissierellales bacterium | reverse complement strand
CCTCCTTCCATTTCCAAATTCATTGTACCACACTTTTGGAAATTCTTCCAACTTTTTTGTAACTCTTCAAAAAAATTAGTAAAGCACTTGTTTTAAAATTTAACCCAACAAAAAAGAACCATGACTAATTCATGATTCTTTCAATTTCATTCATACATGCTCTAACAATAGGATCATCTGGAGCAATTTCACTAGCTTGTTCAAAGTCTGCTCTTGCTCTTCTATTTTCACCCATTTGTAAATAAGCTACTCCTCTATTGCACAAAATCTCTGCATTATTTGGTTCAGTTTGCAATATCTTATCAAACTGCTCTATTGCTTCTAGATTTTGGTTAAGTGAAACATAGCAAAGCCCAAGTTCATTTATAGCATCTATTTGATGAGGTTTCAGCATAAGCACTCTCTCAAATTTTTCTATAGCTACCTGGAATTCTCCAAGTTGTCTATGTGCAAGTCCAAGCATAAAATGCAAGTTCCACCATCCTGGATAATGTTCCTCTAGACCCTTTAAATCTTCTAATCCACCATCTACATTACCGCTAAGTATTTTGGTATACCCAGTTTCATATGTTACTTCATCTTTTATATTTTTTAGATTGACCTTAACTTCTTCTCTCAAATTCTCATCCGTAGCAAGCACTAAGTATTTTTCCCACATCAACTGAGCTTTTATATACAAATTGTTTTGGTAGTAGTGATATCCTAATTTGTAATAAGCAAGAGAATAAGCTTCATCTATATTCAATATATGTTCGTAAATCCTAGTTGATTCAGTTACAAACAAATTAGCATGCGCTATTTCTTTATTTTTTAAATGAGATTTAGCTTTTTCTTCATATGCAAATGCCAATGTATAATATAGATCAGGTCTTGTTATATCCAAAAATGTCGCTGCTCTTAGGTAAATTATTCCGTCATCAAGTTGTCCATTTTGAACCATTTCTATACCCTTTTTCCAAGAATAATTCTCTATTTCAGAATCATAACTATATAGAAGGTTTTCATAGACTTTTCGGTATTTCATATTTTGATCTACACCAATACTGTATAACATACCGTCTGCTATCTTTATCCATTCTATATGCTCAATCATCTCATTTAATTTTACTCCACGAACCAAATCATCTATAACTATAGGTATTGGCATATCTGCTTTTAAAACCAATTCTTCTTTTATCTCATAATCTTTTTTAAGCTCTATAAACGATAGATTTTCTGCTCTTTCTAAATAATATTGATCAATTGTCTGATTCATAAAAACCTCCTATTGTAAAAACTCTTCATTTATTCTTTGCACTAAACAAATTTCATATTTTAAATATCCGCCCTCTTTGCTAAACAAATATATTGGATCTTTGATATTGATTTCTTTATAATCCGTTTCTATCAGTCCTAGTATATCATATTTGAACTTTTCTATAGTAACTTGATTAACTAATTTTTTGGCAGGTATGTTTTCATATTCAGGTAAATACTTAGCTCTATACTCGTCATTTTGCAAAAAATTATGTTTAGCTTGATTAAATGACTTATCAATAGCGCCTTCATACAATAGCTTTCCATTTTGACTCTTCATGTAATCAAATTTCAACAATTCTCTAAATAAATCTGCATGTTCTGAAAATTTAAACTCATAAAATTCTAATAGCAAATTGTATAGTGTTTTTAAGCCATGCTGACAATTGTGATAATCTTTCGACTCCCAATAAATAGCAAATTCCTCGAATAATTTAAATGGTCTCATATCGTAATGCTTTATTAAAAATTCTAGACTGTGAAAAAAGCGTCTTTCATTTCCATACTTTTCAACTAAATCCTCTATTGTTTTCAATTGCCTAAATTCTTTAAAGCTCATATATTTATTTTCAAACACCTCATAAACAGGATAATTGCTGAATTTGTACTCATGAGTATCTGCATTTAGTCGAAGACTTGATCCTTTTAGCAATTTCAAAAATCCTAACTGTATTTTATCTGGTTTCAGATTATATACATCGTCAAATGATTTTCCAAATGTTTCATAGTCTTCATATGGTAATCCTGCTATCAAATCTAAATGCTGATGAGAATTTCCAATTTCATCTATTTTCCTCACTGTCTCTGCTAATTGTTCAAAGTTAGTTGTTCTGTGTATGGCTTTTATTGTCTCTGGATGTGTAGTCTGTACTCCAATTTCAAATTGAAATAATCCTACTGGTGCTTTAGACAATATATCCAAAAATTCTTGATCAACTAAATGTGCTGTTATTTCAAAGTGTACATTAGTGTGCCTATTATCATTTTCTATTATAAATTCCATTATTTCTTTTGCATGATTCTTGCTTGCATTAAATGTTCTATCTACAAATTTTATCTGCTTAACTTTAGCTTCTAATAATTTTTTCAAATCACTCTTTGCTCTATCTAAGCTAAAATATCTAAGTCCTCTAATAGTAGATGACAGACAAAATGCACAATTGAAAGGACACCCTCTAGAACTCTCGTAATAAACTATCTTGTTTTGAAAATTCAATAGTTCTGATTCTGTATATGGAAACGGAATATCATCTAAATTTTTAATTAATTCTCTATCAGGATTTTCAAATATCTTTCCTTCAGATTTAAAAGTTATTCCATAGACTTCTTCTAAATCCAATCCTTGCTCTAAAGTATTAAAAAGATCTCGTGCTGTAGCTTCGCCTTCGCCTCTTATTATTATATCTATATATTGATTTTTCTCCAAACAGGCTCTAGAGTCATAAGTAACTTCAGGCCCTCCAAGCACTATAGTTATATCCGATCTAAGCGTCTTTATCATTTCTGCAACTCTAAGTGTTTGCTCTAAGTTCCAAATATAAACAGAGAAACAAATCACATCTAATTCTTTCCTAAATATTTCTCCTACAATATCATCTTCATGTTGATTTATCGTATATTCTTCTATTCTAATTTTTACCGGAAGTGACTTACAATATTCTCTTATATATCTTATCGCCAAATTTGAGTGGACATACTTTGTATTTAGCGATGTCATTAAAATTTCCATCGTTGTGCCTCCTACTATCACTACTTTGTACCATAATTAGTCATTATGACAATATATCACTATATGCACTAACTGTCAACTTCTTTCCCTCAAATTTTATACTTCTAGCACTAGTAAATCTATGTTATAATAGTGGTACATGAATTACAAATAGTAAGTATTATTTGATATCACAATCATTTAAAGAAATATAATCATGTTCTTTAGAAAGGAGTTCTTATTTATGCAACAATTCGAAAAAATTTCTATCTCTGAAATTTCAAAGAGAGATATGCTTTTAATTTTAGAGGCTTTAGAATTTACTGGCACAAAAACTAGTGTTGATGATTTCATTCAATTAAAAGATGCTATTGTAAAAGATTTGAGCGAATTAGCCGAAACATCAGAAGACCAGTTTTTAACATATCTACAAGATCTTTAATGATTAGTTAGAACAATAAGTAAGAATTTCTTACTCTAATTTGTATGGCTTTATAATATAAAATAGGTATCCTTTCTACATTTAAGGATACCTATTTTTTTATTTATTTTTAATTTTAAAAAATCTAAATCGGCCTATTTTAGTATCAACTATCATTTTGACATATTTATCATTTTCCCCTTTTTTTAATACAACTGCTTCTTTTAGCAAATCATGCACTATTCGTTCACCTTCAGAATATTCAAATGGGTCATTCAAATGTTTGAATTTGGTTTTTAGGTTTGAAGGTTGAACCCTACCTTTTCTAAGCCTTATCAAGTAATTCAAAATTGCTTCAATAAAGTCTTGATCCTTAACTAAAAGTTCACCATCTTCTGCATTTTTTTCCACTAATGCTTCTATAAATATTTCATAAAATACTTCATGTTCTCTTAGCTTTTCTCTATTTTCTAACCACGAATCTATCCTTGTAAGTATCTTTATTTTTTCTCTTTCAAAATCTACATTTAAATGTCCCGCTCTAGTTTCTAACGGTTTTCTATAATGTTTGCCATATAAATCTAAGTAGCGTTCTCTAGAAAATGACATGAGCTCTTCTTTTACTAACTCTCTCATTCTATCCTTATCTATATTACCCTTGTTTATTTGCCAGTAATACATACTCATGCTAAGAGCATAAATTTCAAATAAAGATTCTAATGATCCTGTAGACCAAAGTATATGCTTCAAAAGTACATCTTGGAGTTCAGACTTTCTAGAATTAACAAGTGCCAATACAATTCCTCTGAGCGCTAGTAATTCATCGCCTTTTTCCCAATAATAATCTAAATTATCATCACCTAAATATATTAGCTTTTTAGAACTTCCGTGTCTGTAATATCTCCACAATTTAAGTTCTTCTAAAAATCTACTTGAATCTATTTCTATGGCTACCTTTTCTTGTAATGGTCTGAGTGATTTTATGGTTATAAGAAGTATCTCTGTCTTGTACGACCACTGACCCTCTTCTTCAAAACTAAAATACCCTTTATCGTGTTCTATTTTTTGATATTCTCTTACGTCTTTTACTATGCCATGCCAAAAAGCTTCTATTATCCGCTCTTCCATGTCATCCTCTCCTAATTATGTCTTCTATTTACTGTTCGTTCTCAAGGTTTTTTCTGTAATTTGAAGTCAATTGAATTACTCTATTTGAGTAAACGCTCTCAGCTGGATTTCTATGCCCACCACGAGATGCCACATATTTTTTCAATCCACCCTGACCTCTGTTGTACGCAGTAAGCACTTGATGTATATCATTGTCATATACTTTAAATAAATATTGTAGATGTGATGTAAAAAGCCTTATATTATACTTAGGCTCAAATAGTTTCTCTCTACTATATTCTATACCCAAATTTTTAGCCCATGGTTTAGCTGTATTTTCCATCAACTGTCCAAGCCCTCTAGCTCCGGCATAACTTACTAGGTTTGTATCAAAATTACTCTCTAGTTTTATCAACCCCAGTACTAAAACTGGATCTAGTTCTTTTTCTATACATTGATCATATAAATAAGTTGACACATCTTCGCCAAGCTTACTTTCTTCATTTATATACTTGATGAGATTATCTCTGGTCCAAATTTCGATTAATGGCTCTAAATCAACTGGATCTATCGTCTTAGCTAGCTCTGTAGTTTTTAATATTATTGCATCTTTCTCTTCACTTATTTCAGCTTTATTAACAAATAAAAATCCCACTACAAGAGCTATCATCATCACGATTGCAATTTTCTTTTTCTGAATCATCTCATCCACCTCCTAACATAAACGCTATTATATATGAGGTGTCTTGCAAAAATCAAGTCTTTTAATCAAATTGTAATCTTGACATTTTTTGTAAATAATGACTTTTGATTGAAGTTCCAGTGTTTTCAACACTATATTTTTTAGTCAATAAAAAAACAAAAAGCTCCAATTTACATACTGAAGCTTTTTGTATAATTTATCTAATAATAAAATACTGACTCCTACATTCTCTCTGGAGTTTCAATTCCTAATAAATTCAAACCATTTCTTATAGCTGTTTTTGTACATTCAACTAACAACAATCTAGCCATTTTTAATTCTTCGGTTTCTGCAGTCATAATAGGACATTCTTGATAGAATCTATTAAACGCTTGAGCCATGTCAACTGTTCTTCTAGTAATAATACTTGGCTCATTTTTCTCCATAGCATCAACTATAACTTTAGGGAATCCTTGTATCAATCTGATTACATTCATTGAAGCTTCATCTTGAAGCAAGCTATAATCTACATCAACACTAGTTTCTACTTCCGCTTTTCTAAGTATACTATTTGCACGGCTATAAGTGTATTGTACATAAGGACCTGTCTCTCCTTCAAATGACAATGCACGATCCCAATTGAATTCGTAATCTTTTATTCTACCATTAAACAATTCTTGGAATAATATAGCTCCTATACCTACTTGTTTAGCAACTTCTTCTTTGTTTTCTAAGTTAGGATTCTTGCTCTCAATAATCTCTTTAGTTTTAGCAACTGCTTTTGATAAAACATCTTCAAGAAATACAACATTACCTTTACGAGTAGACAATGTTCCGTCCTTTAAGTTTATAAGACCAAATGGAACGTGGATACAATCTTTAGCCCATTCATGTCCCATAAGTTCTACAACTTTCATCCATTGTTCAAAGTGTAGTTTTTGCTCTGAACCAACTACATATATATTTTTATAAAAATCGTAAGTTTCTTTTCTGTAGCAAGCTGCTGCTATATCACGAGTGATATAAAGTGTAGATCCATCGCTCTTTTTGATAAGCGCAGGTGGCATATTGTATTCTTCTAAATCTACTATAGTAGCTCCTTCTGATTCCTGTAATATACCTTTTGCTTCCATTTCTTCAACGATTTTAGGCATTTTATCAGAATAGAAACTTTCACCAGCAAATGAATCGAAATGGATGTTCATCATATCATAAACTTTGTTGAATTCTTTCATACTCTCATCTTTAAACCATTTCCAAAGATCGTATGCTTCTTGATCTCCTTCTTCTAGTTTTCTAAACCAATTTCTTGCTTCATCTTCTAATTCAGGGTTGCTCTCTGCTTCTTTGTGAAATTGAACGTATAATTTAAGTAATTCTTTTATAGGTGCTTCTTCAATAAGTTCTTGTTTACCCCACTTTTTATAAGCCACTATAAGTTTACCAAATTGTGTTCCATAATCTCCTAGGTGATTGATTGCAACAGCATCAAATCCCAAAAATTTATAAATCTTGTAAAGCGAGCTACCTATTACAGTTGTTCTTATATGTCCTATATGGAAAGGCTTAGCTATATTAGGTGATGAATATTCAACTATAACTCTCTTTCCTTCTCCCATATTAGATGATCCATAACATTCTTTTTGCTCTGATACATCTTTTAATACGCTCTCTGCAAAAAGTGCTCTGTTTACAAAGAAGTTTACATATGGTCCAACATTTTTCACTTCACTAAAATACTTGCTATCACTCAACGACTTAGTTATTTCTTCAGAAATAATTTGTGGCGCTTTTCTAAATGCTTTTGCCAATTTGAAACATGGCATAGCATAATCTCCCATTTTAAAATCTGGTGGTGTCTCAATTAACTCAAGTACTTCTGTTTCTGATAATCCTTCTACTTGTCCGCTCACTAATTTAGCTATCTCTACTTTAAAATCTAACATTTAGATTCCTCCCTTTCTAGATAAAAAACGCTCTGATAAATAAAAAAACTCGTCTCTAATAAAAGAGACGAGATAAATTCCCGTGGTACCACTCCAATTGATGCTTTCATACAAAAAACATCCACTCGAATCTTTAACGCAGATTTACGGCTAACTTACTCACTTCAGTCGCTTCTCTAAGGCTCTCTTCCAATTTAGATGTGTACTGGACTCACACCAACTCCAGCTCGCTAATACATCTGATCTAAAATGTACTCTCCTCTTCATCGAATTTAAATATTCATTTCATTATGAAATACTGTAAAAAATGATACCATAGATTTACACTTTATGCAAGAATAATTTTACGCTCTCATGATATTTTCAAAACTAATGTCCGAAATTTCACTACATCCAGTCAATATCATAGCTTTATATAATTCATTTTTCATAGTATCCAAAATAAGCTTTACACCTTCTACTCCACCACCAACAGCTCCTGTTATTATCGGTCTACCAACTAATACAACATCTGCTCCAAGTGCTAAGTATTTATACACATCTATTCCAGATCTAATTCCACTATCTGCCATTATAAGAATTTCGCCTTTAACTTCATCCGCTATATCCTTTAATACATCTGCTATCCCAGCTACTGAATCTAAAACTCTTCCACCATGATTAGAAACCACAATAGCTTTCGCACCAGCATTTACAGCTAGTCTTGCTTCCTCTTTCGTCATTATCCCCTTTAATATTACAGGCAAATCTGTAGAATTTACTATTCTTTTAAGTTCACTCTCGCTTTTAGGTCCTACTGGTTGTCCTAATAGTGCCATAGTGATTAATCCAGCCCCATCTACGTCTATTGCAATCGCAGGTGCCTTTATCTTTTCCGCTAATTTAATTTTCTCTATAATAGCATCTACTTCTCTTGGTTTAATGGTTGGTACTCCTATACCAATTTCATCCATAGCCTCTAATCCATATTCGTAAAATTCTGGTTTTGCAGTATCGCCAGTCATAGCCATTAGTTCTGTGTCTTTTGCACCCTCTACAATTATCTCTGCATAGGCTTTTTCATCTAAAAATCCACCAAAGTTTAAGCTACTACCAGTTATCGGTGCTATCATTATCGGCGCACTTAGTTTTTTACCAAATACATTTACCGACATGTCCGGATTTTTGGCATCATGCAATGTACGTAGTTTCAATTGTATCTTTGCCAGCGCCTCTATGTTATTTTTAAATGTTTTTCCAGTTCCAGCTCCACCCATTCCAGGAACTTCGCCAGCACATGCTCTTCCATCGCAGACCTTGCAAACTCTACAGGTTCCTTCATATCTCTTTCTTGCAAGTTCTCTAATTTCTTTAATATCCATATATAATCCTCCTTACAAGTCTTTTCTCTCTATTTATCAGGGAAGAATGTAGTGTCAAATGTTTTAAACTCATCTAATTCAACACCCTTTACTGTAGATTCCTCTCCTTCTATTTTTATTTTTACAGATTCTACTCCGTCAATTGCAACCATAGTATTAACTATTGCTCCTATAGCCATTTTGAAATCATCTTCTGACTTAGCATTTTTTGATAGTTCTTTTGAAAATGTTAGAGTCAATTTCGAATCTTCTATTTCCATATTTTTCAATTCTGTATTCTCTGGAATTGGATTTACAACATAGTCTAGTTCATCACCGAATGATAATAGATGTTTGATAACATAGTCGTACAACTTCATAGCTTCTGTATCGCTAGGTACTTGTACCACAAATCTCTCTCCAGTAATTTCTTTATATTCTTTTGACTTAAGGTATAGCAAATACTCAAATTCTTTTTCCGTCTCAACTTCTTCTGCGACATTTTCTTCAATCTTTTCGCTAGTCTCTTCCGCAACTATTGGCTGAGTTTCTTTAGCTTCTTCTTTTTTTTCACCACAAGCTACCCCTGTAATTGCCATCGCTGCTATCATAGTTATTAGTATAAATTTTTTCATTTAAATAAGCCTCCTAAATGTCTTTTTCTGTTTTTATTTTTATGCCTGCTTCAATAAATTTCTGCGCAGTAATTCCATTTCCATCTATTTTAATTCTTGAAAAATTTCCATCATATATTCTGCCATATCCACATGAAGGGCTTCCAGACTTCAATATAGCTTCTTTGACACCATAAAGTTTACAAATCTTGAGTGCCTCATCTGCACCTTTTATAAATTCTTTTGTCTTGTCCTCACCATTTTCATTTATCACTCTGCCATCTTTTATCTCACAAGGAGTTCTAGGCGTTTCCATACCTCCTAGTTGTTCTGGACATATAATTATAGCTTTCCCCTCTTTTATAAGCTCCTGAGCTTTTTTGCAAGTATTTGCGTTTCCATCATATCTACAACTCACACCAGCTAAACACGCACTTATTGCTATCATGAAAATCCACCACCTTATTTTATAGTAGCCACTGTAACTCCCATTCCACCTTCATTGAAATTTCCATTTCTATAGGCTTTAACATGTCTATGTCTCTTAAGTAAATCCTGAACACCTTCACGAAGTACACCGGTACCCTTACCATGTATTATAGAAACTTCTTTTAAACCTGTCAAACTAGCATCATCAAGGTATTTGTCGACTTCTAAATATGCCTCTTCTACATTCATACCTCTAATGTCGAGTTCCATACTTACGTGTTTAGACTTAATTCTACTCATGGTTTTATTTTTAGTTCTAATCGTCTTTTCTTCTTTTGATTTACCTATTTTTAATTCATTTATCGAAACTCTCATCTTCATTATTCCGGCTTGTACTAAAACCTGTCCATCTTTATCTGGCTTGGACAAAACACTAGCTTCTTGATTGTGATTTATTAATATTACTGTATCACCAGGTTTTAAATTCTTAGGAGGTTTTCTATTTGTCTGTTTAGGCATAGCCTCCATACCAGATACATCTCCGAGTTTCTTATTGAGTTCATCTCTTTTGATTTGCATTTCTCTTTGATATTTTGCTTCTTCTGGAACATGCTTCAATATCTCACGCATTTCCTTTAACAGCTCATCCGCATCTTTTTTTGCATCTTTTAATACAGCCTTAGCATCACGTCTAGCATCGTTTAAAATCTTAGTCTTTTGCTGAGCTAAACTAGTTTCTTTCTTTGTCAATTTTTCCTTAAGACTCTCTATTTCATTTTTTAATCGATCTGTCTCTTCTCTGTTTTTTTCTGTGGCTAATCTGTCTTCTTCTATTTGATTTAATACCGTCTCAAACTCAACATTATCTGACGAAATCAATCTTCTAGATTCATCTATGATTTCATCATTCAATCCCAATCTTTTTGATATCTCAAATGCGTTTGATCTTCCTGGTACTCCTATTAGCAATTTGTATGTCGGCTTTAACGAATTTACATCAAATTCAACAGATGCATTTTCTACCCCTTTGGTTGTAAGTGCAAATATTTTTAGCTCGCTATAGTGTGTTGTTGCAAGGGTCCTAACCCTTCTCTTATATAGCTTAGTCAATATAGCCATTGCCAATGCAGCACCTTCAACTGGATCTGTCCCTGCACCTAGTTCATCAAACAACACCAAGCTATTTTCGTCTACATTTTCTAATATTTCAACTATATTTGTCATATGAGATGAAAATGTACTCAAGCTCTGCTCTATACTTTGTTCATCTCCAATATCTGCAAATACTTGACTAAATACATTTATCTTACTACCAGAAAGTGCTGGTATTTGTAAGCCTGATTGGGCCATTAAAGTCAGCAGTCCTAATGTTTTTAGTGTTACAGTTTTTCCACCAGTATTCGGTCCTGTTATTACTACACTAGTAAATTCTTCTCCAAGTCTTATGTCATTTGCTACAACTTCATTCTTAGGAATAAGCGGATGTCTTCCCTTCTTTATTTTGATTATTCCATTGTTATTTAATTTTGGCATAGTAGCTTCCATTTTTAGTGATAACGATCCCTTTGCAAATATAAAATCTATCTCTGCCAATAATTTTTGATTGTATCTAAGCGCTTCTCCCTCTTCTCCAACAAGCGCCGATAGCTCCAACAATATTCTCTCTATTTCTTTCTTCTCTTTAATTTGAAGTTCTTTTACCTTATTGTTTAGCTCAACTATAGCAATCGGCTCTATAAAAAGTGTAGCTCCACTAGCAGATTGATCGTGAACTATACCTTTTACTTGAACTTTATACTCAGCTCTAACAGGTATAACATATCTGTCTCCTCTAACAGTTATTATAGCATCTTGTAAATACTTTCTATGTGAAACTAACATGCTGTTTAGTTTGCTTTTTGCTGCATCATTTTTTATTCTAATTTGTTTTCTAATTCGCTTAAGTTCTGAACTGGCGTCATCTGAAACTTCTTCTTCTGAAACGATTGCATGATTTATAGTTTCTTCTAAATCTCGATTTATAAGTAGTCTTCCAATGTAATCTTCTATAATTGGATAACTTTCTTTTTTCTCCGATCGGTCGTTCGCCAAATATTTTTGAAGTCTTCTCGCTACTCTGAGTGCATCACTTACTTTCAAAAGCGATGCTGGAGTGAGCATACCGCCTCTTATAGCACGTAATACATCTGCTTCAATATCGCTAAGTCCACCAAGTGGAGGTGTTCCTCTTTTTAATGTTAAATCCACAGCCTCTTGTGTCTCTAATTGCTTCTTTTCAGCTGTCTCAAAGTCTGTATAAGGCTTTAAATCTCTAGCTAATTCTTTTCCTATATGTGATTGTGCTTTTTCTTCCAACATATTTATTATTTTAAAATATTCTAGCACTCTCAATGCACGTTTTTGCATTTATTCCACTCCTCTTTGCATATGCCCTTTTGTATGTCTTTGCTGCTTAACTAACTCATCTATATACTTGGGACGTTTTGCCTTTTTCCCTTTTTCTAAATAGTCAATATAATAATTTATAGTTTCTTCTATTTCCATTGCGCTTTCATCAACAAATTCTAATCTTATTTCAGAAAGTCCACAGTTTTTAATTAAATTTAAATGATCTGTAAGCAATATCTTCTGGCTATTGTATAAAACGCTGTTATTCTCAGCATCTTTAAGTATTGGGAATATTTTTTCTTTCCTATCTTTTAAGCCATGGCCTGTTTTGTACTTACAATTTTTGCAATCATTTTTACACTTAGTAATCACACTAAATGGACAATTTCTCATAATCATAAGTGGTAATCTTCCATATACTACATATGAATATTCTCCACTCTCATACTCACTTAAATTTTTAAGTTCCTTCAAGTTTAGTTCTGGTGATAATGTCATACTTGTTATTTTGAAACCTTTATTTTGTCTAACAGCTAGATGGTTCATTATATTAAACCCAGCTCCTGCATGAATTTTCAAGTTATACTTTTTAGCAATTTCTAAATGTGCTATATTAGAAACTTCCACTCCATCTAAATATTTAGAAATAGAATCTAATTTAGCATCTATTTTAACTAATTCATCCTCACTAAGTATTCTATCAATTGTTGCAAATATCTCAGTAGTTCCTCTATTTATGCTCTTGGCAAAGTTTTCATCTAGTTCTGAAATCGGAAGATATACCCTATTTAAATGCTGTAAATTATCCTTTGAAAATTTGCTTAAGTCTCTATAATTTGCACTTAAATACAATTCTTTATTTCTTAAACTATTTTTGCTTTTCGAAAATAATTCATCACTAACAATTTCTCTGTTACTATCTAATTCTGGTCTTTTATGATAAAT
>JAOAQY010000056.1 GCA_025210965.1 Tissierellales bacterium | reverse complement strand
TCGTACGCCTCAGATAACAATATATCTTCATATGTAAATTTTTCTTTCCTTGTATACCCCATTTCCCCAAGATACTGCTTCACTAACATCGCTTGACTCCCCTAAAATTCAACTTCTAGTCACGATTTCTATAAATGTCTTCACATTTATTTATACACCCATACTTTGAATTTATCAAGCGTTCTTACGCGAATGGTAGTTATTTGGGTATGAAAGGTAGAAATGTTGGTAATAAATGTCATTTTATGATTAAATAGCTACCTTTCGCGAAAACATATTGAATTCTTTTATTTAAATATGTATAATTACTAAAAGTTAAAGAAGAATTTGCATTTTATTAACAAAAGGAGTGTTTTTTATGGCATTAGTAGCATCAGCCACTATCTGTGAGCATGTTCAAGAACTTGCTAACGGAAATATCAATTGTAATAACGTAATCAATACTTTTCACGGATTAGGTGAAACCTATTTTGAATTAGCTGTAACCTATAAAACTAATAATGAATCCTTCGTTGAAGGATATAAAGTACAAGATTATACCGGTAAAATTCTTGGAGAATTTGAAAATAAGCTAACCCCAACTGACGAGTTTCATATATCAATTACTGAGTTAGAATTGGATTTAGAAAATCCTGGTATTCATTTTATTGAAATTTTAGTAAATGGAGAATGCAAAAGTAGAATTCCATTTCAAGTATTATCGTAGTATTCAAATTCGTAAGGACATGAATTTGAAATAAATTAAGCAAGGAGGCATTTTATTATGCATGTAACAAGTGGTGGGGGATCAAGAACCAGTAGATTCTCAAGAAATTATAGCAGTAAATCAGATAGAACAAAATCACGTTCTAGAAAATCATCAAGCAGTTCATCAAAGAAATCAAATGAGAGTTCATCTTATCAACGAAGTTCGTCAAGCAAAAAACCCAAAAGTTCAAGTAAGGCATCTGGCAATGTATCCAGAACTAGCTATTCTTCTTCATCTAAAAAATCTTCAAAAACGTATTCATCTAAATCAATGTCACGAAGTCGCAGAAGTCTCAATAGAAGAATTAATGACCCTAAAAAACGGGATGATTTTAGAATGGGTAGTGAAAAAAAAATAGAGAAGAGAGTTGATGACAAAAGAAAGGAAAGAGCTAGAAGAAAAGAGCGAGAACGAAGAAGACGACGAAAACGTGAAAGAGAACGTGAAAAAGAAAAAAGAGTTGAAAATAGTAAAATTCCAGCAAAATCGAGTTCAGAAATAAAAAGACCTGCTGGAAAAGGTAATTTAGAAATAAAAGACCCTGTAAAGAAAGTCATCAATAAATCAGATAATAATATATCGTCTAGCAATAATAGCATTTCTGGTATTTCTGTTAACTATGGTGCTCATGTGATAGGAGGAATATCTAATAGTAGAACTTTAGCTTGGGATAAAAATGGCAATATAGCCATATTGGATTCTAGCGCTAAAACAGTTACTTCAGATTTTGAAGTTAGCGCTGGTATTAGTGGAATGAAATCTAATGCAAAAAATATTGATGAATTAACTGGAAAATCACTAGAAATAGGTGTAGGAGCTGATACTCCCTTAGTTTCAGTTGGTATTAATTACAATGCTTCAATATCTCAAAATGGTGGTGAAGTTGTAAATCATTCAGTTGGCCCAAGTTTTGGAGTCGGACTCTCACCTGCTGAAATTGAAACAGGATTATCAGATACTAAATTAAAAGCTAAAATTAATTTAGACTCATTAAAAGGTGAATATCATGGCAGTTTATTTGGTCAAGATTATAAAGTCGAAATCGATCTAAAAAAAGGTGATTTAAAAATTGGAAAAGAATAAATCAATTCGAGGTGTTTTTATGAAATTCGATAAAAAAACATATTTAAAATGCTATTTAAACTTTGTATTTTTGTTAAGTTCTTCAATTGTAGCAACCATGACAATGCTTTTTTACAATATTGCATATATGCTCTTTTTAGCTTTGTTTCTACACACCTCGATTCCTAAACCAATAAAATTTTTTAGACCAATTCCAGCTTTAATAGGTTTTCTAATTACATTATTTATTTATGAAAAATATTCTTCATATGAGCCTAAATCACTAGAAATATCTGGAGATAATCTTATAGTCAAAAGTCTTTTTTCTTCTAGAATCATTCCGTTTTCAAAAATTAAATTTGTAAAAAAAAGTAATCGCAAACACCACTACACTATGCAATCTTATTATAGACAATCTTATTTTATAACCTATACAAATTATAAAAATAAAGAACAAAATATAAGAGTAGTGTGGCACGCTTATAATGGTGATTTTAAAGCTTTCGAAGATGAAATGATTAGGGCGATAGAGTGTAGCTGATTCTAGCCCTTTCATATATTTCTCTATTGTTACTAATTTACTTTTCACAAATGTTATTTCTGAAACTCCCACGCCTAAAAGCATGTGGGGCTTAGGTACTATAAACTTCCTTTAATCCATTGACTTCTTTATCATGCATTTTCTTGAAATCATCATATATTTCTAAACATTTATATAGATAATGTTGTGGAGTTTATTATCGTGATATGAAAAATGACCTTTTTCAAGGTCATTTTTCATATCAGTAGTTTACCGCCTTTAGATACTTTCATATCCGTACAACGACTGTGATCAAAACAACAAGGTCTACGTTTCTGATCATTGAGCATGGATATCATAGTATTTATGCGCTTAGAACGAGTATTAGGATTTTTTGTAAATCGAATCCACCGAAACCATTCCCAACGTGCTTTAACCGTCAAATCTTGCCATGTGGATAGTAAATGATTATGTGTAAGGGCCAGTTTTATATCTTCATTCAAATGTGGTTCAATCCAAATTTCCGATACCTCTATTGAAATCTTTAAAAACACATCATTTGAATAGTTATCAGGTACATAAAACCAGTGTCCTTGATAGCCACTGGGCTCAAGTGGTAGGATGAATCGTTCATCGTCAATCTGAACACTACCCATAACGAGCCCACGAGATGGGAGCTTATAATCAACACTCGCTGGTATTAAAATAATAGCTTGATTATTTATATGTGTTACTTTTGCTTCAAAGTTCATATTATTCTCCTTTAAAATCTTGATACCCTTATGCGACATGCTCCCCCACTAAATCTAAAAAAGGTTTTGAGGGGGCTTCTTTGAGCTTTGGCAAGCTTAGATTCTAAACTTAAAAACTTTATTTATTTTCACACCGCCCTTACGACTTAATTGTATCGCATTTAAAGTTGGGTGTACATGTGAATATTTGGTAACAAATGTTACTTTTCACTTTTGTTACTAATAACATAGTAATATTATCACATCTGTTACTATGTTGGCTAAATGTGTATAACTATTTGGATTTGCTTTTTGTTAATCCACAAATAGCACAGTCTATTCACAATTTTTGCAAAAGTAAAGTACATTTCTTCAAATGAAAAAATGTACTTTGTCTTTTTGTATTTTATTTGTTTGAGTTCTCCATTTTGTACCAATATATCATTCCATTTTCTA
>JAOAQY010000055.1 GCA_025210965.1 Tissierellales bacterium | reverse complement strand
TTCATCAATCAAATCTTCTATATCATCTTCTAATTCATCAAATTCTTCTATATCATTCTCATCTATAGTTCCCTTTTTCTCCTTTTGTGCTAATTCTTCTACTTCTTTCAAAAGTTTTTTGATTTTTTTATATTCCGAAGTCTTTTTAGCTTTAGGATAATCATCTAGAATATCCTCTTTTATTTCTATCAAAAATTCTTGGATTTTAGTATATCTACTCAAATCATCTATATTCTCTTCTAAATTTTTGACTAATTTATCATACTCATCACATTCTTTATCACTTAAATCATCATTGTTCTTTATTAGATCTTCAATCTTTTTATAATTATTCACTGCACTTTTATATGCTTTATCAGTCTTGATTTCACCGTTTATTTTCACAATGTTATCAATATCATTTTTAAATTTTCTCAAAACAAACTCTTTATCTGCTCCTAATAGCTCTATTCTATCGTATATTTTATCTTCTAGTTCATTTAGTTCTTCTAATTTTTCATCGCTTAATTCTTTATCGTCTTCTTCTAGTTCATCTTGCTCTTTGTACAATTTCTCAAATCTATTTATTAGTTTTTGAGTGTTCTTGTACTCATTTGTATTGATCATATCAGGGTTATAACTTCTTGCATCCCTAAGTTCTTCATTCATCTCATCAACTGGACTATATTTGATTTTATTTGATTTATAAACTATATCCTCTAATTCCTCAGCAAATTCTTCCTTCACATCAAATCTATCATCTTTATCTTCTGAATCAAAAAATTCATCATAAATTTCCTTCAATTCTTCCATATCATCTTCATCTATCTCTGATGCTTTATCTCCCGCTAGTTTTTCTACTACATCTTTAAAACTAGTTTTTGCAAAATCAATTTCTTGAACTGCTTCTTCCATGTCTTCTACTGGCTTCGCTGCTGATACGCTAGTAGCTAAACCACCTACTAACATAGTTGCTGTAATAGCTCCTATCATTGTTTTTCTAATAAAATATTTTTTCATAATCTACATCCTCCTCTAATTTTATATTGGGCTCAGTTTTATCATTTGCAATTTGTACCTTGGCTATATAATAAAAAATTCTTTTGTACTTCTTGTGTAGTCTAAATAACAATACGATTAAAATAGATTAAAAAACAAAAACGATGTTCTCGACTAAAGTAAAAGTAGAATTAAAATTCCAACTACACTTCAAATGAAAACACCATTTTTATAAAACTTTTTAGCCCCTATCTATCCAAAAATAAAACATTATTCCAAGCTCACTACTCTCTACTCCAAATTCACATTTGTGCCTCTCTAGTATGCTCTTAACTATAGGTAGACCAAGACCTGTACTATTTTCCACCTTAGTCCTAGACTGATCTATTTTGTAAAATCTATCCCAAATTCGCTCCAATTCTTCATCTCTAATTTCCGAACACGTATTTTCAAATTCAATTTTTACTTTTTCATCATCACATTTTACTCTTATAATTATCTTTCCATCTTCATCTGTATGATATACCGCATTTGAAAATAAGTTTTCAACTACATGATTTATTTTTTTTGCATCTCCAATTATATCTATATCTTCACAGTCTATTTCAAATGCAAAATCAATTTTCTTGTCAGATATTATTGACTTTAATTTTTCATAATTTTTATTCATTAGTTGAGATATATTTACTCTATCTAATTTAAGCTTCAAATTGTCAGATTCTAACCTAGATAGCTCTATCATTTCAAGCACTAGAGCATTCATTTCATCAGCTTCCTCTATTATCACATCTAGATAATAATCTTTTTTGGTTCCAGCCACTCCATCCTTTATTCCTTCTGTAAAACTCTTTATAACACCTATTGGCGTTTTTAATTCATGAGATACATTTGCAACAAATTCTCTTCTTATCTGCTCTTGTTTTTTCTCTTTTTCTATGTCTGATTTTAGCTCATCATTTGCAAATTTTAATTCGTCTAGTGATTCCTTAAGACTTTTAGATAATGTATTGAGGCTCTTTGAAAGAGTTCCCAGTTCATCATTTGAATTTATATTAGAATATACTTCAAAGTCCAATCTTGCCATTTTCATAGCAACTTTATTTAATTCTATTAGTGGTTTTGCAATTATCTTAGAATATATATATGCCATTATAGTTATAATTACAGCTGCTATCAATATCATATATGGATAGTATCTTTTCATGACGTTTCCTGCTTCACCTATCTCTTGAAGAGATGCAACCACACAAATACTGAGGCCACTCTTTCCAATCTTTTTGCTATATACTAATACACTACTCTCTGTTTTTGCATCTTCATATACTTCAATTCCTTCACTTAATTTTCTTATATATTTGATGGATTTCTGACTATCTGCGTATCTTTCAAATATACCTTTCAAATAACTATATTCATAGTTAAAATCTTCATTCAACCTTATGCTTTCAACCTCACCCTCAATGCTAATTATATTGTCATTTAGCATACTAGGATTTATAGGTAATCTCTCATTTATATCTACTTCATTTCGCAAAAAATACTTTTCAGCAATCTTTTCTCCTTCTGCGAAAATTTTGAGTCTATTGTAAAGAAGACCATCTTCTTCTGTTCTTATCTTAATTGGAGAAACAAAAATTTCCCAATTTTTATAAGTTTTTCCCTCAACTTTCATATGATAATTTTCTTTTATATTCAAAATTGAATTCATTCCTAGCGAAGAAATATCGACTAAATATTCTTTTGAATCCGCTTTTACGAGTACTACCTCATTGAATTCTATCAAATCTGACAAACTCTCTTTGTTTTCATTTACTATGAACATATCAAAATTATTTTCTCTAGATATATCCCTAGTCCTATCTACTATTTCTAGTATCGAACGATTTTCATCCTCAAACGATTTAATCAAACTATCTGAGTTACTCACCACATCATTTACCTTTGTCTTAAAATACAATTTATCAAAGAAATAGTCTTGAAATCCCATTAATCCTAAAAATAGTATCACGCTCATTATAGATGTAAGTATAAAAAGTTTTTTCACGATTCCTCTTACAATCACTTCATCACCTCAAATTTATAACCAACTCTGACTATAGTTTTTATAGCCCCCCCTCTATCGCCTAGCTTTTTTCTAAGTTTTTTTATATGTGTGTCTACAACTCTTATATTTCCAAAATAATCTATTCCCCAAACTCTATCAAGTATTTGTTCTCTAGATAATACTTGATTCTCGTTCTCTATCAAAAGATTCAATAGTGCATATTCTTTATTGGCAAGCTCTACTTCTTTGCTGTCAATCGTTACCCTATATGCTGACTGATCTATGATGATTCCTGCTCTATTTATGACACCCTTAGCTGGTCCAAGCTCACAATCTACTCTTTTTAGCAAATTTTTTGCTCTAGCTAATAGTACCTTAGGACTAAACGGTTTGACCACATACTCATCTGCACCTAAATCAAATCCCTTTATTTTGTCCTCATCTTCGGAAAGAGCAGTAAGCATTATTATTGGAACATCACTCTTAGACCTTATTTTTTCACAAACTGTCCATCCATTTATCTTAGGAAGCATTATATCTAATATCACCAAATCAACATCGGATATATCAAATATTTCCAACGCTTGTTTTCCATTTATCGCCTTTATTACCTTGTAGTTCTCTAAAGTAAAATAATCTTCAATTACCTCAAGCAAATATCTTTGATCTTCTATTATTAGTACTTTTTTATCCATAATCTTTCAACTCCTACAACACCTTTAATTCTCCAAAAGCTCATATAAATCATCCGTCAAATCATTCTTTCGATTTCTTAGCTCAGATATTTCTTTGGATATTTCATGCATTTCTTCATATATCTCTCTCAACTCATCAGTTCGTTCTTGTGATATTACATTCAATTGTTTCTCAACAAATTCATTCTCAAAATTATTATATGATTCTAATCTATCTACGCCCTCCTCATAGGCATCCTTTAATTCTTCACAATCATCAGCAATCCAGTGCCACAATCCTTTCTCTATGTCTTCAACCACATAATCGTAATATCTATACACATCATCTTTTGAATGTGAATCAAATTGATTAAATTCTTTTAAACTCCCACTACACACACTTTCTAGAATTTCAACAAATGATTTTATCTGATTTTCTGGTCTTCCATTCTTCATACTAAATCCAATACTTTCTAGGAACTCTATTTTCTTTTTCCGTATTTTTGTTTCTCCTTCAGCTGTCCAATTATCTTCTTCATTCTCTAAATTCAATAATTCGTCATATAGCTTTAGCGCTACTTTTTTTTGATTTTTACTAAGTTCATTTACGCTCATATTATAATTTTTCATGTATTTGTCAAGCGACTCAACGCAAAGCTCTGATAATTTGACTACAGCTGACCATTTTTCGATTTTGTCTTCAACTGACATTTTTACTTCATTGTCATTTAAATTATACATTTTTACTTTTTCAAATAATACACGTGCCTCTTTCAAATCTTTTTCTAATATCATCTTCTCACAATATTTTAATGTCTTTAGATACTCATCAAAATCACTATTGCGTATATCCATATGTTTGTACTCTTTACTTTCCTCTTTATTGTGTTCCATTATATCTGATAGCTCATCTGCCATCTCTTCCGCAGCTTCCTCAATTTCATCTCTATCATTTTGTTTAAATGCTCGCAATATGTCTATATACTCTTCTATGATGCTTATTCGATCCTTCTCATATACATCACTAAGCTCTGCATTCCAATGTTTTTTTATTATTTCTTCCAATGTTACTTCATTATAATCCAAGTCCATAAGTATAGTCTTTATCTCATCTTCATCCAAAAATTCATTCTCATACTCGCTAATTTTTTCTACATCCATACTATTGCTAATTCTAACATTGCCAGCATTTACATTAATTGTCCCTATAGTAAAAAAAACTATAGCTACTACAAAATAATACCTCTTATAGATTTTTTTCATGCGATTCTCTCCTCTTCTCATTCACAAAAGCACCTTGTAATATAGATTCTACTATACAAATTTGAAATTTAGCTTAAATAAAAAAGCTTTTTTACAAAGTATTTTCGATTTTACCTCATCATAAAAAAACTATTTGTAGTCTTTGTGTACTTTAAATAACAATAATATTAAAAACAAAACAAAAAAAATAAGTTACCTTAGGCGGTGCCTGGCACCACCCTAAGGTAACTTATTTAAGTTTTTTTATTTGTGCTTTTCTAGAATTCTGCGTTTTTAGCTGTTCTAGGGAATGGAATTACGTCTCTGATGTTGCTAACTCCTGTAAGATACATGATAGCTCTTTCAAATCCTAGGCCAAATCCAGCGTGCTTTGTTCCACCGAATTTTCTAAGCTCTAAGTACCACCAGTAATCTTCTTTATCTAAATCCATCTCTGCGATTCTTGACTCTAATATATCAAGACGCTCTTCTCTCTGGCTTCCTCCGATAAGTTCTCCAACTCCTGGAACTAAAAGGTCCATAGCAGCTACAGTTTTTTGATCATCATTCATTCTCATGTAGAATGCCTTTATCTCTTTTGGATAATCTGTAACAAATACAGGTTTCTTGTAAACCTCTTCTGTCAAATATCTCTCATGTTCTGTTTGAAGGTCTATACCCCATTTAACTGGGTAATCGAATTTCTTGTCTGCTTTTTCCAATATTTCTATAGCTTCTGTATATGTTACATGACCGAACTCAGAAGTTCTAACATGATCCAATCTCTCTAAAAGTCCCTTATCTACAAATTGGTTGAAAAATGCCAATTCTTCAGGACATTCCTGCATAACATACTCTATCATGTATTTAACCATATCTTCAGCTAAATCCATATCATCTCTAAGATCTGCAAAAGCAATCTCTGGTTCTATCATCCAAAACTCTGCAGCATGACGAGGTGTGTTTGAGTTTTCAGCTCTAAATGTAGGTCCGAATGTATATACATTTCTAAACGCAAGTGCGTAAGTTTCCGCTTCTAGCTGACCACTTACAGTAAGGTTTGTTTCCTTGCCAAAGAAATCTTTTGAAGTATCGATCTTACCTTCTTCTGTTTTTGGAATATCGTTTAAATCTAATGTAGTAAGTCTGAACATCTCTCCTGCACCTTCACAGTCACTACCTGTAACTATTGGAGTGTGAACGTAAACAAATCTGCGCTCTTGGAAAAACTTGTGTATAGCATATGCAGCTACACTTCTAACTCTAAATACTGCCGAGAAAAGGTTTGTTCTCGGACGAAGATGTGCTATAGTTCTAAGATACTCTACGCTATGTCGTTTCTTTTGAAGTGGGTACTCTGGCGAAGATGCTCCTTCTAACACAACCTCTGTAGCTTTGATTTCAAATGGCTGCTTTGCATCCGGTGTAAGAACTAATTTTCCCTTTACTACTAATGACGTTCCCACGTTGTATTTTCCAATCTCTGCAAAGTTTTCTAATGATTCTTCAAAAACCACCTGAATGTTTTTGAAAAATGTTCCATCGTTTAACTCAATAAATCCAAATGCTTTAGATGCTCTAATAGTTCTAACCCATCCTGATACTGTAATTTCCTGATCTGCAAATTTTTCTGATTCTCTGTAAATTGACTGAATATAAGTCGCTTTCATGATATCTTCCTCCCTTTTATTAAAAAAATCTCCTGATTTATGTATCCCATTTATCAAAATAATTGGCTGATTCGCTTCTAAAATAAATGCAAAATACTAACTTCAAAATACTAACTGCACAATACTAACTTCAAAAACAGCAATAAAAAAACCTTCCATCTCCTAAAAAGGGACGAAAGGTTAAACTCACGCGGTACCACCCAAATTACCTAGCTAACTAGGTCACTCTAAATCAATGCATTCACATCGTCCATGGGATAACGGTCTGGCGCCGTCTGAGCCTACTCTCTATCGATTTCGGTCAGCAACTCCGAGATGTTCTTCAGTAAAGTTTCAATACAGACCTCTCACCATCGTCTGTTCGCTAATATTTACCTCTTTACCTACTCTTCTCTTCACAGTTTTTTTCTTTAAAATTGATTTCATTATAATACTCTATAAATACTTTGTCAAGTTTTAATTTCCCCTTAATATAATGATATTATTTTGTCATGTATTATATTTATATTTTTGATATAATATCTTTGAACTATTAAAAATATCTAGTTGATAATTAGGAGGCTATAATGAACTACCGCAATAGCAAGTTTAAAAAACTAAAATATTTTATACCTATCGCATTACTGAGTATATCTCTTTTATCTGCATGCTCTAATAATTCAAACGATGAAAAAACAAGTGAAAATTCATCTACTAGCACAGTCGAATCTTCAAACTTATCTGATATAGAAGATAACAATGTACAAAATACAGATTTTACATCATATAGCTTAGATGATTTCGTTAACAACTTCTCTGTAGAAAATTTTGAACTAAAAGATGCTCTGAGAGATAAAATTTTAAATATAGCACTAGATACTACATCGAAAAATTCCTATAGTGCAAAACTTTTACACACCGATTTTGAAAGTGGAAAATCTTTAGAGACTTCAATTCTATTTAAAGATAATAATTGCAAAATAACATCACCAGATGTATTCTACTCTCAAAAAAGATTTACTAGTGTGTATAAAAATGACGAAAATGCTCTTTATTACTATGATATAGATGACCCTACTCCGGCTATAGAAAAATATACAAACTTTATTTCTGAGTCTTATAGCAAAATGGATATTCCAGGTGCAATAGGTTCTCTTTCTCCATATGATTTTTCTATAACTGATCCCACAAGCATAGAATTTGGAGAAATTGATGGCAAAAAGACTCTATTGTTTACTAGGAAATCAGATTCTATACTTATAACAAACCACATTGATATAAATACTGGATTTTCTATTTTACGAAGTGAAAAATA
>JAOAQY010000054.1 GCA_025210965.1 Tissierellales bacterium | reverse complement strand
CCTGCCATTGCAAATGTTATGACAGCCATAGATATGAGATATTGCCATCCAATACCGTTATCCTCTCTGAAAAAATTTCTTATCGAATCAATATTACCGTCAAATATAGAGTACATTATCAAAAATCCAGTCCATATAAATCCATTTAACACTAATGATATGAAGAAATTTGGATTTCTAATAACTTTTCTTCTCTCATATAGTGAATAACTTCTCAAAACACTCATTCTCTCGAAGTTATTACTAGATTTCTTTTTCTTAATGCTACTCGACTCATTTAAATTTACTGCTCCACCTAAATAAAGTTTTTTGGCAACTGCAATAAATACAAATATAGAAATTGCTATAACTAATATAAATCCTATCATATATGGGATTCCTATTAATTGATTGTGATTTACCAAACCTTCCTTTAACAATCTCATATCTGGCATGTATTTTATCCAATTATATTTAGCTTCAAATGATTTTACTATATCAACAAGCCCAGTTTCTCCACCATCAAATGCATTGCTTGATCTGAGCCATATATTGACACCTATACCTATTGCCAATGACATAAATCCTGCAAATCCTTTGAATAGATCTTTGTTGTGAAATTTTTTAGAACTGGACATTATAATCATAACCAATATAGATGTGATTACCAATGTTACTATCGGCAATCCTAGAAATCCTATTATGCTGTAAATAAGCAATTGAATAGTAAAATTATTTATCAGATTGACAATAATAATTGGTCCTACAATTATTCCCAATATAGTATAAGACAATTTTAATAATGTACAAAATTTAGCTAACAATATTTCATGGGGTTCTACTGGCAAATGAAAATAGCTCTTTATATCATCTGCAAAGTAGAATGAACCCATTATTCTAAGAACATTGAAGAAAAATACCCAGAAGCTACCAATCCCAAATCCAAATATTAATAACATATCTGATTTACCAATATTTTCTAACAATCCATAAACGCCCATCAGCACACTGAACCAAAGAAGTACAAATGGAATCATTACTATAGCAAATATTATACTAATAGATAGAGTCTTAGCTTTACTCATTTCTTTAGCGGCAAGTCTAGCTTTCTTCATTACCCTATACAAATTCCAAAATCTTTTAAAACTATTCTTCATGATCTGTCATCTCCAAGAATATTTCTTCTAAACTTCCATCTTTTCCAAAATTCTCTCGCATTTCATTCAAATCACCTGTAAATAATATTTTGCCGCTATCAATTACTGCCACTCTATCGCAAATTTTCTCTGCTACTTCTAGTACATGAGTTGAAAATAACACTATGTTTCCCTCATCTGCATGTGCTCGCATCTTTAGCTTTAGATTATGTGATGCTTTTGGATCAAGTCCTGTCATAGGTTCATCTAATATCCATACTGATGGATTATGTATAAGTGCGCCTATAATCATCATTTTCTGCCTCATACCATGAGAATAAGATTTGATTTTATCATCTAGTACCTCTTTCATAGAAAACATCTCTGACATTTCTTCTAGTCTAGATTTTCGCTTTTTTTCATCTACATCGTATAAATCTGCCATAAAATTTACAAATTCTCTGCCCGTCAGCATCAAAAATTGATCGGGACTATCCGGTACAAATCCAAATTTCATTTTTGTCTGTCTAGGAGCTTCTATTATAGACGTTCCGTTTATCATCACATCGCCCTGACTTGGAGATAATCTTCCTGTAAGCATATTCAATGTTGTAGTTTTGCCAGCTCCATTTGGACCTAAAAAACCAAAAATCTGTCCACCTTCTATATCTAAATTCAATAGGTCGACTGCTGTCTTATTTCCGTAGCTTTTTGATATCGATTTAAATTCTATTTTTGTCATATTTCAATCCACCTCCAACAATATTCTATTCTTTTTTTTAACTTGTTTCAAGCAAAAAGAGCTATTCACTTTTAGTTTTAACTTCAAACTAAATGCAAACAGCTCTTTATTTCTATTTTTGATTATATGACTTTAGTGGATTCTCTATTATTGGCTGAGATACCGACATTTTTTTGATATCCCATTTTCCATCTAAATACTGCATAGTCAAATCAACTCTAGATATTCTATCTACATGTGAATCACCACATATTGATGTAGATGTCATAACTTCTAGTGTTTCATCTCCATTTAAATCCACTAAATTGAATGTTTTTAAACCATCTGTCCAAGGTTCTACTTCTTTTAATAGTTTACCGTCTTTGTCATATATTTCTGATTCTATATACTGATCTTTCTTAGCAGATAAATCCAATACTATGGTCTTTTTGATGTTTAAAAACTCTATCTCGGCTTTAAAATCATCTATATATTTTCCTTTTATTTTGACTAATTCATGACCTTCGCCGTCTTTTAGTATATATTTCGGATTTGCTCCATCAAACGATACTACACTCGAATTCACGGTTCCACCACTACCTCCATTTTGTAGTGATATTGCTACATCATTTATGTGATTTCCATCAAAATCTCCAATTTTAACAGTACCATCATAACCTCCACCAACAGGCACCAATTTCAAGGATTTTGTCTTACCATCTTTTACAAGTATGTTTACTTTAGAGTGATAAACGTCCTCTTTTGTTTCTTTCTGACCTAATATTATTATATTGTCATCTATATTGTCGCCAGTTACATCAATTTCTTGTTGTTCCATGACATAATTAGTTCCAGTCAATCCTTTAATTTGTTCTTTAAATACATCCCCTACCTTATAAGCTGGCGATGTATTTGCGTATACTACACCTGTACTAAGAACAGCCGCAGCAGCAAGTCCTACTATAGTTTTGTACATAGTAACTCTCATGGCAAATCCCCCTTTATTCTTCTCTCTATATAAGAATACACTTATCCACAACCCTTTTAGTAACAGTGTTCTGACAAGATCATGACAAAACAGTTACAATATTTCCACAGTCTTTATATTTCATGAAATGAACCTGTAAAATTGAATCAATCATCGTTTTATGGTATACTTTAAAAGAACATACATTCGGTTGAAAGGAGTTTTTTTATGACGCGCTGGACATCTTTAGGTCATCGTGGAGATCATACTGAGGATATTATAAATATGACAAATGAAATATATGAAAAACACGGATATGCCCTTATGAAAAAAATCGCTACTCCAATAAAAGTTACAAAAATCGCTAATGGAAAAATACAAGAAGGGTATTACGAAGAAAAATCAACTGTGGATTATGTCGGAATCATACAAGGTACTGCAGTTTGTTTTGATGCAAAGGAAACTAATCACTGCTCTCTTCCTCTTCAAAATATACACAAACATCAAATAGAATATATGCAAAAATTTAGAGCCCAAGGTGGCATTTCATTTATATTATGTTATTTCAAAAGATTCAATGATTTTTTGCTCATACCACTTGAAACACTTGAGCGTTTCGTAGCTATCGCTGATGATGGTGGACGCAAATCTATTCCATACGATGTACTAGATAAGAATTTCAGCATACGATTCAATGAAGATGGGACTCTATCTTATATAGAAAAAATTATATTGTACATGGATTGTTTAAAAGATGATGATTTTAAATTCTAATAAAAAAAGAGGTAGCCGATGTATAAAACGGCTACCTTTTGTATTTTATTTATTAAAAAACATCTTTTCTGATTATAGTTTCGCTTCTCTTTGGTCCTACTGACACGATATCCACAGGAACCCCAGTTAATTCTTCTATTTTTTCAATATAATCTTTAGCATTTTGTGGAAGAGCTTCATAAGTTTCTGCACCTTCCATTTCCTCATCAGTCCAACCTGGCATCTCAATATAAACTGGCTTGTACTCTGCCAATTGTGCCAAACTAGCTGGGAAGTTGTCTATCTGCTCGCCATCTTTTTCATAACCAACACAAATTTTAATTGGATCAAAACCACCAAGTGTATCCAACTTAGTAAGTGCAAATGATGTAAATCCATTAACTCTATGTGAATACTTCATCATAACTATGTCTAACCATCCGCAACGTCTAGCTCTACCAGTTGTTACTCCAAACTCATGGCCTTTTTCTCTTAGCATTTCTCCAGTTTCATCCAATAATTCTGTAGGGAATGGACCTTTTCCAACTCTAGTAGTGTATGCTTTTATAATTCCAACTACTTTATTTAATGCAAATGGGTTAACTCCTGCACCAATTGCAACACCTGATGAAATTGGATGAGATGATGTTACATATGGATATGTTCCATAGTCTATATCCAAGAAAGTTCCCTGTGCACCTTCAAATAGTATTTTCTTTCCAGCCTTAGATGCATTGTCAATTAGTATAGATGTTTCCATTATAAATGGCTTAATTTCTTCCATGTAACCCATGTACTCTTTTACTATTTGATCTTCATCCAATGCTTCTGATTTATATACATTAACTATTAATTCGTTTTTTGCTTTAATATTCGCTCTAAGTTTTTCTTCAAAAAGAGCTGGTGTATAGTAATCACACATGCGAATACCAGAACGCTCAACTTTATCTATATAGCAAGGTCCTATACCTTTGTGAGTTGTTCCTATTTTAGATGCTCCACGTTTTGCTTCTTTAAGCTCGTCAAGCTTCATGTGATAAGGCATTATTATATGTGCTCTATCGCTAATTCTCAAGTTCTCTACAGAAATGTTTCTTTCTTTTAGATATGCGATTTCATCTAAAAGCGCTTTAGGATTTACAACTACTCCATTTCCTATAATCGCTAACTTTTCTGTATCAAAAATTCCAGATGGAATTAAGTGTAATTTGTATGTATTTTCTCCTATGATGACTGTATGACCTGCATTGTTACCACCTTGGTAACGAACAACCATATCGGCTTGTCCTGTCAAATAATCGGTCATCTTACCTTTTCCTTCATCGCCCCATTGTGATCCTACTACAACTAACCCAGACATATTACCTATCTCCTTTTTAAGTGAATTTAGCACCCTCTTTAGCGAGGGCGCTTATCCTATTCGTAATTTCCCGAACGAACACTGTTATTTTATCAAAGTTATTTGTGCAAGTCAATCTTTTTTACGAATAAATTTTGTATTTTTCTTTCCTTTGTTCGTATAATTGTATATCTAATTTATCGAGACTTATGCCGTCCCACCCCCATTATCAAGTGGCTTGACTTTTTTACCATCCATATGTTGTAGTTTATCAACATGTTTTTTCCACATATCCACAACATCAAGGACATCTGTTCGATTTTAGGCTGTTAATAACTCTGTGGATAATCCAAGGCCTATGTGGATAATATTCGTCAAGAGCTTAACATCTCCATTGTCAACACCATTTATCGTATCTATCAAACGTTGAAACCAAGCCATTTGTTCGTATTGTCCACAATTTTCAGGCATTTCTCAACATTCGCAAGATTTGCTTGGGGATAATTTTATGTTTTTATGGATTTTTTCATAAATTCAAATCAAAAAAACGACTATTAGCTTTCAAAAAAAAGCTAATCTAAAAAGATTAGCTTCCCGGTAGTTCTAAATTAAGATACTTTGTAAATTGCCCCATCCAAGCAAGTTTTATAGTTCCAGTTGGACCATTTCTCTGTTTGGTAATGATTAATTCACCAATATTTTTATCTTCTGAATCGGGATGATAGTATTCATCTCGATATAACATCATAACTATATCTGCATCCTGCTCTATAGCTCCTGATTCTCTAAGGTCTGACATTATCGGTCTATGATCAGCACGCTGCTCAGGTGCACGAGATAACTGTGATAAAGCTATCACTGGACATTGAATTTCTCTCGCAAGTCCCTTCAAACCTCTAGATATCTCTGATATTTCTTGCTGTCTATTATCTGATGAACCACCGCCACCACTCATCAACTGCAAATAATCAATAAGGACTATATCTAAACCACTCTCTATTTTGAGTCGTCTACATTTTGCCCTTAGTTCATTTAGTGTAATACCTGGTGTGTCATCTATATAAACACCAGCTTGAGATAGTGGACCCATAGCTGAGGCTAGTCTACTCCACTCTTCTTCATCTAATTCTCCTGTAAGTATCTTTCTAAGTTCGACATTAGATTCTGAGCTAAGCATCCTTTGAACCAATTGTTCCTTACTCATCTCTAGACTAAATATGGCACATTTATATCCACCTTTTAATGCAGAGTTTTGAACTATATTTACTCCTAATGCAGTTTTACCCATTGAAGGTCTAGCCGCTAAAAGTACCAAGTCTGAACGTTGAAGCCCAGATGTCATCCTATCTAAATCTATAAATCCAGTAGTAAGTCCTGTTATCTCACCACCACTTGCTGCCATCTTCTCTATATTTTCAAGACTTAATAGCAGTATTTCTTTTATGTGAGAAAATCCGTCATTGCTCTTCTTTTGTGTTATATCAAATATATTTTTTTCAGCAAGTTCTATTATAGTATCTATATTTTCAGAATCTCTATACCCTTCTGCTATTATCTGATCTGATGCTTTTATCAATCTTCTAAGTATAGATTTTTCCTCAACGATTTCACAATACGCTTTCATATTTGCCGTAGTAACTACTCCATCAACCAAATCACTTAAATAGTTAATGCCGCCAATTACCTCTAAGAGATCTCTTTTTTTGAGCTCCGCCGATAAGGTGATTAGATCGACTGGCTCATTCTTCGCATAAAGTGAAAGTACCGCGCTATATATTTCCTTGTTAGAGTTTTGATAAAAATCATCTGGCTCTAACATCTCACTTGCCATGACAATAGCCTCTTTATCAAGTAGCATAGATCCTATAGCGGATTGCTCTGCTTCTAAGTCATGGGGCGGGATTTTCCCTAACATTTGTAATCGATCTTCCATCTCATCACCTATCGTCTATTATTTAATTTCCTTTACGTGTACCTTAAGAGTTGCCATTACTCCTTGGTTCAATTTTATTTGTACCTGAGTAACGCCTAGTGTTTTTATGTTTCCACCATCAATTGTCATTTTTCTCTTATCCACTTTAATTCCATGTCTTTTTTCTAATTCTGTTGCAATTTCTTTTGTAGTTATAGATCCAAAAAGCTTTCCATTATCTCCAGCTTTACTTAAGAATTCGAATTTTAAATTTTTGATTTCTTTAGCAAGAGCTTCTGCTTCTTCTTTTTCCTGTTCCTGTCTTATTTCTGCGCCTTTTTTCTTATTTTTCCACTCTTCTAAGTTCTTTTTAGTAGCTTCTTTTGCCAATCCTTTTGGGAACAAATAATTTCTAACATACCCATCTTTTGAATTAACTACATCTCCTGCTTTTCCCATACCTTTTACGTCTTTTATTAAAATTACCTTCATCAGTCTTCTTCCCCTTCTCGTATATATTTTTGAACTGCGTCAATAAGTAGCTCCTGAGCTTCTTCTAAGCTAACTTCTTTCAATTGAGCTCCTGCTACTGTAAGATGCCCTCCACCGCCAAGTTTCTCAAGTATCAATTGCACATTGATATCTCCGTAAGAGCGACCACTTATATATATAGTTTCATCATAATGTACCAATACAAATGATGCACCAATACCTTTGATTTTAAGCAAATCATCAGCAGTTTGAGCAGCTACTAAAACTGCATTTTTGCTATCAAGAACGGCAGCTGCCATAGCTATTTTATCTAATATAATTTCAGCATTTTGAGTAAGCTGCGCTTTTAATTTCACTGTGTCTATGCTATCTTGGAACAATTGACGAACATCTGTAGTGTCTGCTCCAGCTCTTCTAAGATACGAAGCTGCTTCAAATGTTCTCACTCCAGTATTGAATGTAAAATACTTAGTATCGACAATAACACCAGAAAGAAGTGCTTCTGCTTCGATTTTGTCTAATTTAATTTTTTCTTCAAAATAAACTAATATCTCTGTTACTAACTCACAGGTAGATGATGCATATGGCTCTAAATATAAAAGTATAGGATCATCTACAAACTCTGAAGTTCTTCTATGATGATCTATAACAACTCTTCTATCTATTATGTCCAATAGCTCTGGTACTTCTACTCTACTTGGTCTGTGTATATCTACTATAACACAAAGCGATTCCTTCTTCGCTCTATATATAGCCTCTTCTGGAGTAATGATAGCTTTAAAAAGTTCCGGTGATTCTTCCTTTATTTGCTTATATATATTCTCTATAGCCGGATTTATACCATCTATCACTATATATGGTTTTCTTCCAGTTGCCATAACTGCACGATATATTCCTATTGCAGCGCCAAAACAATCCATATCAGGTATCTTATGTCCCATTATAAATACTTCTTCTGATTGATCGACTAATTGCTTAAGTGCATGAGCTATAACTCTAGCTTTTACCCTTGTTCGTTTCTCTAATGTTTTTGTTTTACCACCATAGAAACTAAGTCTCTCTTTATCCTTTATAACTACTTGATCTCCACCACGCCCTAGACATATATCTATTGCTGCTTTCGCATATTCAAAAGCTTGGCTAGAAGCTCCATTTCCTATACCAATTCCCATACTTATAGTAACTGGCAGTTCATTTCCTTCATCTATCTCTCTTATGATATCTATTATGTCAAATTTACGCTCTTCTAGAATACTCAAATAGCGGTTTTCAAATACAATCAAGTACTTGCCTTTGTCATATCTTCTAACAGCCGCTTCTATTTCTGTTCCAAATTCTTTTATACTTTGCTCTATTTTAGCAACTAATAGTGGTCTGTGTAACTCATCTGTTCCATTTATGACATCATCATAATTGTCTATCTGAATTATACCTATATTTGTCTTTTCATCTTCATATTGAAATACCATATTCTCATATTCTGTTGCATCTATCCAATATGTCATGAGAACTTTACTCTCATCATCGCCATCATCTTCTTCAGCAGCAATCCAGTTGTAGTATACTTTGTAAACTTTTCCATTGCAATGAAGTCTAGTCATTCTATCTTCCTGCTCTTTTTCATCAGAAAATTTTCCAAAATCAAATTCATCAACTATGCCGCCTAGCTTCATTCCCAATATATCAGCAGATCCTATCATTTCTTGAAATTTGGGATTATACCAACTAATTTTTCCATCAGATCTAATCAATGCTAGTGGTACAGGTAGATTAAAAACCGCATCTTGAGTAACATAGTCAAACTCATTAGACAATCCTTCTATATACTTAGCTATAGCTCGTCTCCTGTAGTTATTCGCCTTAACATGATAGTAAATCAAAACTGCTAGCAAAATAGCTCCAATAGCTCCTACCAAGAAGTTATATGCCATTATTATCAAAGTAAAAAACGCTATAATCCATAAATAAGCACTATCACTGAGTTCTAAGAGCCGTTTAGCTCTGCTTTTCTTAGTTTTCATTACGATCACCATTTCCCATCTTTTTGATTTTTCTAAAGTCAACTATGACATCAATCAATCCACAAAGAGTAAATACATAAGGTGTAAATAAAAATATGAATCCCATAAGTATTATCTGCACAGCCTTAGGAATAGGCGATCTTCGAATCAAATACAATCCTACACCAGTTCCCTGTAAAAATAATACTGAGCTTACTAACACTACTACATTCCAAACCAAAGCTTCATAATGTATGAAGTCTAATTCACCTACTACAAAAATACCCATTGTTATAACCAAAAAACCCAGCAATACGTTATTTGGCAATGCAAATCTTTCTAGTTTTGGTACCGATCTTCTCTTTATTTGCATCTTTCTTAAAATTACTATAGATCCCCAGAAACTACAATATGTAAGAAGAAAAGATATCATAATTATTGCGCTTGGAATTATTAAAGCTTGAATGTGAGCTGTTTGTTCTAGATTTTCCATAAATAACTCATGGTCAAACATAAGCATTCCCTGTGCTCTTAGTTCTTCTGCCATTTGTATAGTCAATTCTTTTGAGCTATTTATAAAATCTCCAACTACCTCTGCAAAGCTAACTCCAGTTATAAACCACAAAGCACCCATCATCGCTACAATAGTAAGTACTGTAATCAAACAAGTCAAACCAAGTATCGTAGCACTAGAGAATTTTCGTTTCTCTGACACTACCAATCCCGTTCCAATTGCTAAAGTAATCAGCGACATGCAAATCACCAATATCGGGTCTATGAGCGTAGTAGCCACTAATGCCGATGCCACTAACGCAATCACACTTGACTTCAAACTATTTTTTATTCCCAGCACAATAAATGGCACTGGCAAAAACAACAATACTATCGGAATATACAAAATACCTATAGTGGATAATACAGCCATCACAGCAGCCATCAATGCGGTTTCAGTCATTTGCATCGTGTTTTTACTTAAATTCAATTCCGTCACCTCCATGGTGCATACAAATAAATTTCCTAGTCCATTTAGTAATTATCAAAAGCCTAGGGTTTCAAGCATATTATATCAAATATAATTAATTCTGCAAAGAAATAAAAAAACGACTTCGCTAAAGCGAAGTCGTCATAATCAATCTTATTCAGCCACGTATGGCAATAATGCAACGTGTCTAGCTCTTTTGATAGCTACAGTAAGCTCTCTCTGGTGCTTAGCACAGTTACCACTGATTCTTCTAGGTAAGATCTTACCTCTATCAGTAACATATTTTCTAAGTATATTAGTGTCTTTGTAATCTATAACTTTTTTGTCAGCACAGAATACGCAAACTTTTCTTCTTGATCTGAATTTTCTTTTACCGAATGCCATTATTTTCCCTCCTTCTTAAAATGGGATATCGTCATCATCAATTGGTTCAAATCCATCTGGCAATTGATCAAACCCTGAATTAGAAGGCTGACTGCTAGGTGCATTTGAGTATTGACCTTGTGGGCTACCCGCTCTAGATGATGCGTTGTCCGACCAGTCAATGAATTGAACTTTGTTTGCTACAACTTCCGTGGTGTATACCTTTTGGCCTTGAGCATTTGTATAAGAGCCTGTTTGAATACTACCCTCAATCGCTACTTGTCGTCCTTTTGCTAAGTAATTAGCGCAGTTTTCGGCCTGCTTACCCCATACAACTATGTTGATGAAATCAGCAGTGGATTTCCCTTGAGCTTGCATTTCGCTTTTCTTCTCTTTAGATAATCCTTTGTCGACAGCCACCGTAAATCTAGCTACAGCTCGTCCATTACCTGGCAAAAATCTTAGCTCTGGGTCTCTTGTAAGTCGTCCTATTAATATCGCGACGTTCATATTATCACCCCTTTGCTACTATTTTTCCATTTTTAGTGTTAAGTTTCTTAATAAACCATCTGTGATGTGAGCGATACGATCAACTTCTGTAAGAACTTCGTTGTTAGCTTCGTATTGGCATACATAGTAGTATCCCTCTTTGAAATCATTGATTTCGTAAGCTAATTTTCTAGTTCCCCACTCGTCGATTTCAACAGTAGCACCTGTTGCTTCGATTACATTTTTCATACGATCGAATCTAGCTACTCTCTCCTCATCAGATAAGTTTGGAGCGAAAATAAATACTGATTCATATTTTCTCATCTAACTTCACCTCCTCTTGGTCTTGCGGCCCTCCTAAGAGAGCAAGGATCATTGTAGCGTAAAACACGCTAAACTGGATGAAGCAAATGCTCCATCCAGCAACAATCTTCGTAATTATATCATATAAAAACCTCTATTACAAGTTTTTTATAACATTTCTTTGATAGCTTCTGCTAATCTCTTTATACCTATAACAATACGCTCTTCATCCATATTAGAATAGTTAAGTCTAAGTGTGTTTTCATGTCCACCATTAGGGAAGAATGAACCACCTGGTACGAACGCTACGTTTTTCTCAATTGCTTTTACTGCTAATTCTCTAGCATTAATAGACTCTGGAAGTTCAACCCAAGTAAACAAACCACCTTCTGGATAAGTGAACTCTATTCCTTCTGGTAATTCTTCTTTTAATGTCTTCATCATAAGATCTCTTCTCTTACCGTAAACTTCTTTAATCTTTTCGATATGCTCTTCTATACTATAAACTTCTAAGAACTTAGCTAATTGCATCTGTGAAATAGTGCTAGCTTGAAGATCGGCACCTTGTTTAACCAAGATATACTTATTCAATACCTCTGGCTCTGCACAAACCCAACCAATTCTAAGACCTGGACACATAGTTTTAGAGAATGTTCCTAAGAATATTACTCTTCCCTCTGTATCAAAGCTCTTAACTGATGGTGGAATTTCACCTTCAAAACGAAGTTCGCCGTAAGGATTGTCTTCTACTATAGCAATATTGTACTCATTAGCAAGCTCAACTAATCTCTTTCTACGATCAACGCTCCATGTTCTTCCTGTTGGATTTTGGAAATCAGGAATAACATATGCTACTTTTACGTTGTCATTCTCTTTAAGTATCTTCTCTAATTCATCCATTTTCATACCATCTTTATCTGTTGGCACTTCAATGAATTTAGGACCATATGCTTTAAATGCATTTATTGCTCCTAAATAACTAGGGCTTTCACATAGAACTATGTCATCTTGGTTGAAGAATACTCTAGCTGTAAAATCCAAACCTTGTTGTGAACCATTAGTTACAAGTACATCTTCTTTTTTAGAATTTATCTTTAAAACTTCCATTCTTTTAACAATTTGCTCTCTAAGTGGATCATATCCTTCTGTTGGTCCATATTGAAGCGCTTTTTGTCCATTTTCATCTAATACCATATCAGTCACTTTTTTCATCTGCTCTACTGGGAACAATTCTGGTGCTGGTAGTCCTCCTGCAAATGAAATAATTTCTGGCTTTTGAGTTAATTTCAATAACTCTCTAATCTCTGATGCTTTAATTTTTTCCATTCTCTTTGCGTAATTCAATCCCATTATTGACACCTCCGAAGAATTAGCTCAATAAAATACTGAGCCTAGTAATAGTTAATTGCAATACTATTAAATTGCATTTCGCTTTAAACCTCTATCAAAAGGATACCCCTACCCTAATTAACTAGTTAAATCACTCTAGATTAGATAGCTATAAATAAAATTACTCAGCTGATTGAAGTACTTTCTTTATTCTTTTCTCAAGTTTGTTTCTAGGAACCCAAACTTCATGACCACAACCTAAGCATTTTATTCTAAAATCTACTCCAGTTCGAAGTATTTCCCACTCTTTACTACCACATGGATGATTTTTTTTAAGTTCAACCTTGTCTCCTACTTCTAATTTCATTGGCATAATACTCACCCTCTCAATTATTTCTCTATGCCTATTATAACATAATTCAGAGACTCTGCTAATATATCCACGCTTTAAATTCATTTGTAAATCGCAATGTATAAATATTCTTTCTTTTACAAAACAAGTAGAATACTTCCACTAAAATTGTAACAAATCTATTCAAACTTATCAATATTAAAATCGAAAGAAATGAGTTTTTCATCAAATTGGTATCGGTTTCAATCGATAAATTTATAACAAAGTTAATTTTTTGAAGTTTTGGTGAATACTTTTCTCTGCATATCAAAAAATCGACCTTAATAGTCGATTTTTCTAGCTGTTTTCTTAAAATTTTCTTTCTTTATCTCATATATACCTTCTATTGCCAATTCTTGCTTTTCAATAATTTCTTTAACTACATCAATCTTGTCAATCTCAAATCTTATAGACAATCCACAACTTGCTGTAATCTCTCTTGGTGTCGGTATAGTTTTTATAGCTAAATTAGCTTCTTTAAAATACTTCTCGCCTCTGATTGCATGATGCGTAGATTGAAATGTTACTACATTGAATAATTCACTACTCATAATTCCACCTAAATTCTAATAGTATTTCCGGCTGCTTTTAACGTCTCTACTATAGTGTACATGTTAGACACTTCACCGACCTTAAGTTTATCAGCAATATCAAAATAATTCAAGCATGTTCCACACGATATGATTTCTACTCCAGCCTCTTCTAGTTTTTTAAGATCTTCTATCGAATCTGAGCCTTCTACCGTTAATTTTACACCAGCATTGTAAAATAGAACTGCTTTTGGATAAGGTTTTGATTCTGTAAGTGTATATATAAATCCCTTCATGAGAATTTCTCCAAGTTCTTCTGAACCACTTCCCATGATATTTGTTCCTATAGCTACAACTTCATCTGACAATTCTTCATTTGAAACACTTGTTATTACCGCGCCTTCCTCAGTCTTTATATGTACCTTGTAATCCTCATCTACTTTTTCTACTTCTGTCTCAAAACCACTATTAGCTGCCAATTTTTCCAAGTTTTTTACCGCAACTTCATTATCTACTATTGTAGTTATAACCCCGCCTAATGCTTCATCAAATGCTTTCTTTGTAAGAATAACAGGTTTTGGACAAGCCATTTTTCTTGCATCAATTGTCTTATTCATAATTCTACCTCCTAAGTACCAAATCTGTCTTTAGCTCTCTGCTTCCTATTATATAATAAATCCATGTCATTTGTGCATTTTGTGCTATTAATTTTTTCTATGCACTTTCATTTGCTATAAATTTCTCTAATAATAATTCCCAAACGCTTTATCAATATTATTAATATAACCTTTAACTTTTTTAATATTATATTTGACTTTTTGAATTTCTAGTTATATAATTAAAGTATAAATAAAGATTATTAATATTTTATAGGAAGGAGTGATTATGTGGACTCAATAATTAAAATACTAAATGATATTGATTCACAAAAATTAAGTGTTGCCGATGGGCTTATAGCCATCAATTCAATTTCTCCTGAAGTAAAAAAACAAAAAAGAGCTCGAAAGATGAAAATATCTGTAGTTGATGAAGGTAAAAGAGTCAGAATACCCGCTATGCCATTTTGGTTTTTATCTATCTTCTGTAAATTTTCTCTAAAATACGGGAACAAAAAGCTAAAGAAATCCTGCAAAGAAGACATTTTTGATTCTGATGAAGATGCAGAATTTTTAAAATCGAGCTGTGACATAAATCTTGATAATATAACAAGCGCTGATATAGACCTCTTTTTAAAAGAACTCAGGAACTTTGGATCCTTTACTTTCGTTGATGTCTATGATGGCGAAGATAATACTAGCGTGAAAATTGATTTGATTTAAGGAGGTTTTTATTATGAAAAAAGAAATTATAGGTAGATGTCCAGTATGCGAACACGAGTTAAAAGTTACTGAATTGCATTGTAATTATTGCGACACTACTATAAAAAGTGAATTTGAACTTTGTAAATTTTGCAAATTACCTAAAGATCAATTACTATTTGCAGAAATTTTCATCAAAAATCGTGGAAACATAAAGGAAATTGAAAAAGAATTGGGTATCTCTTATCCAACGGTTAGAAACAAATTAGAGTCGCTTATAGAATCTTTAGGCCATAATCCTAAATATGAATCAAAAGTAAACAAAAAAGAAATTCTTGAAAAATTAAGTAGTGGCGAAATTTCAGCTGAAGAAGCAGTTAAATTATTAAAAGATTAACGGAGGTGTCTTTATACCATGAGTAACGAAAGATTAATGATATTGCAAATGCTAGAAGATGGAAAAATCAATAATAAGCAAGCTCTTGAGCTTTTAGAAGCACTTGATGAAGATATATTATCTTCTAAAGTAAATCTTGAAAAAAACACTAAAACTAACGATGATAATCTAAGTTCTAATGGTTATAGTATAAGTTTCGATGATGGCTCTTTTGAAAAATCAGATTTTGAAAAAAATGATCAAAATTCGGATTCTCAAAGTGAACCTACTTTAGAAGAAAAATTTGAAAGATTCGGCAATGAACTTGGAGAATCCTTAGAAAATTTAGGTTCTCATCTAGAAAATTGGGGCGACTCTTTTGGTAAGAAAATGGAAAGCTGGGGCGATTCTTTAGATAAAGATCTAGCCAACAATGCAAAAAACTATGGAAATAGTTTTACTAATGCTTTTAAGAATTTATTTAACTCTGCTACTCCTTTTTACAAATTCGAAAGCAGAGAGCACTTTGATGTACTGGAAAATGATGAATTGTACTTTGCTGCTTTTAACGGAAAAATAAATGTAAAGGCTTCTCCTGACAGTAAAGGTCATATTAAAGTTTTACTATCTGGATCGTCTGAATTAGAAAATCCATCTAAATCTCTAGACTACTTTGTAAATTTCAAGAGAGAAGATAATGGACTTCATTTCGAACCAACTTCAAATGCTATAAAGGGCTGCGAACTAAATATAGAACTTCCAAAAAACAGTCTAAAAAAATTACATCTAATAACTAGCAACGGAAAAATAGTTATCGAGAATATATCTGCCAAGAACTTAATATGTACTTCTTCTAATGGCAAAATACAATTATATAATATCAGCGGTTCTTCATTAATTTGTAAAACTTCTAATGGTCGAATAGTTACTGAATTAGTACACTTTACAAACCAAGATTTGAACACTAGTAACGGAAAAATAGAATGCAGTCACTTTGACTACGCAGCTTTAGAAACATTGGCACTAAAAACTTCTAATGGCAAAATAGTACTTGATATGCCTCCTCATCCAGCAAAGCCATATTCTATTGATTTAAATACTTCTATGGGTAAATTAGACTTAGGCGACTTTGAATGGATTACGGACTATGAAAAAAGAACAAGTTTAGGACTTAAACATTTCAGAGGTAGTAGCAAAGGCTTTGATGTCTCTAATGCTCATGTTACAATACTAGCTAAAACAACAAACGGTAATATAATTTTAGAATAAAGGAGATGTATTTATGGCTGCAAATGAAGAAAAATTATTGATTTTAAAAATGATTGAAGACGGTAAAATTTCATCTACAGAAGCTCTTGATTTACTTGAAGCTGTTGATTCAAAATCCGTAGATTTAACTAAATCTAATGGAAATGTTAAATGGCTTAAGGTTCGCGTAACCGAAGGTGACAAGACAAAAGTAAACGTCAATATTCCTGCATCTCTAGTCGATGTCGGATTGAAAATAGCTCAAAAAATGTCACCTGAAATGAAAGAAGCTCATCTAGATGCTATCAATTTTGATGAAATTGCAGATGCTGTAAAAAATGGAGCTGAAGGAAAGATAGTCGATATATATGACGAAGAAGAAAATCAAAAAGTCGAAGTCTTCGTAGAATAAGAAAAGAGCTGTTCGAAATTATTTTCGAACAGCTCTTTTTTAAAATGTCCAGACTGAATCTCCTATACTATTAAAAAACTTCCAAATCAAATTGTCATAATAAAATGTCGGTCCTAAAGTGGATTCATTTATAGCCATAGCTATTGTCCCTTCTGGTGCAAATGTAACAAATGGTGTCATTATAAGGCATAATACGTATACTAGCATTACTCCCTTTATTCCTCCAACTATAACACCTGCGAACTTATTCATCTGTTTAAGTATTGGCAATTGTGCTGCGCTATCTAGTATCTTCGAAACTACAAATATCAAAAATTTTACTGCCACAAATATTAGTATTATACTAACTAAGTTGAAGAAGAGCTCCACAACTCCATGAGAAACACTAGGTGTTTGGGCTATCATACCACTTTGCACCTGTGCTCTAGCTCCTTCCTTTATTCCATCTGGCAAGTTCATACCATTAATAATATGGTTTGTTCCCCCCTGTGAAAATAGCTCTCCGACATATTTTTCAAGCGCTTTCCTTAAATCTCCAAATAAATCAGTCGAATTCATCATGAAATTTGCCAGTACCGGATAATAAAGCTTTGCTACTACTAATGCTATTATATAACTTAAAAAATTAAGTGTAAGTACTATAAAGCCTCTAAATAACCCTTCTACTGCACTTACAAGTATTATAACTACTATCATGATGTCAACTATCGATAAACCATTAATCGTCATATTCATCTCCTCCTGTCCACTTATAGCTCTCTTTGATCAATTGCAATCTATCTTTAAACACCAATAACACATTCGAGTAATTATCCTCTGTTTTATATACCCTTGAATCAAAGTCATATAGTCTTAGAATTTGATTCATTCCATCAATAAAATACAATCCCTTTTCTCCGCAATAAATCAACCCGTCTTCTAATGTGATAAGTTCATTTAGCTCGTCTTCTACTCCAAGTTCTGTAACTATCTGTTCGTTAAGAGAAACTTTTTCAACACTAGTATTCTTGCCATTTGCTTTTTTTATAAACACAGATTCCATTTCATTTTTGTCAAAAGTACAATCTATGGTATCTTCTATTATCGGATACTTCCAAATCTCTTCATTTTCACTCATATAGCGTAAATATTCATCGCTGTATAGTAAGAATCCATCTCTATCTATTTCCTCTAATTTCGTCAATATTTCCCTTTCATAGCTTTTTTGATACTCTATCTCACCATTTGCACCCATTATATATAAATTACTATACAAATTTTCTCTTCCTAGTCTCAAAGTTAAAGCATAATTTTTATTGCCGAAACTCCCCATTTTCACTATTTGCTCCTCATTAAATTGCTTGTCAAATTTTGGAGTACCACTTTCAGAATCTACTACTAGACCTATACTAGACATTTGTCCTTTTTGAATTATTATATAAAGTTTTCCATCGTCTTCTTTAACATATTGAACTAGCGCATCAAAATCTGTTGACCAAGTTAGTTCTCCGCTATCTAATTCATGCTTTTCTATAATTCCCTTACTATTGTACTCATAATATGCTTCTTTTCCAAATACTATATTCTTTTGCATACGATCTGCTTTCCACATCTGCTTCCCTGAATAAGTTCTCTTTTCTACTGTCTTGCCATCTGTCATCATGAAAAAAGTAGATGCCAAATAATAATCGCTCTTGTATGCATCTTTCATCTCAATCTCATTAGTTACAACTAATACCTTTTCTCTTCTAATTCCAAATTTCCAAAATACAATAATTATCATTGCAATTATGATTAACAATAAAATCCAGCGACCAAATTTTATTTTTTTCACTTCATCACATCCATAAATTAATTTATAACTTTTCACAATGCTACCTACTCTAGTATTATACCATTATTAATTACTCCTACCAACATTCTCGGTAAATAACTACTATATTACAAATTAAATCACTCGTGAACTTCCTTAATTGTATATTCATAGTGCAATTTTTAGTATGTCACATTGTTCACAAATTATTAACGGTTACGACATTGACTTTTTATCCAACTTTAGTTAAACTAAATATTGTACAATTTTCATGTTAGTTATTACATATGGCATAGACATTAATCATGATGTCATATATAATTATTCTAGTGTTTTATCGCATTTTGTATACATGATTAGAAAGAAGCGTTCATTTTTTCGATAAATTTTGTAATTAATTTGTAATTTGACTTGAATTTACATTGTTTTTGCGATAAAATAGATTGAAAGTTAATTTAAATTTGGGTAAAGTAAATGGGAGGTAAATTATGAGCAGACCACAAAGAACTGCGGATGAGATTCGTTCTGTCAAGATGAATATCATTCTAAAAACAATTGAATTATTTCAAAGAGAGGGTATTGAGTCAATCAGCGCTCGCAAAATTGGTAAAGAAGTTGGCATGACTGCAGCTAATCTTTACAATTACTTTGAAAACATGGAAGAAATCATTTATGAGGTGCAAGAGCATTGCTTAAATTCTTTCACTGGTTTCATGGAGAAAAACTCTGGCAAATCTGGAAATGCTAAAGAAGATCTTAAGAATGTTTTCATCGCTTACATCAACTTTGGTATTGAAAATCCAGATATGTACAAATTACTTTTCGGTACAAATACTGAAATGTTCTTAAAGAATAAGCGTCATGGTATGAAGGGTCAATTAATCATCACTCCAGAGAGTGTTATCGATACTATGAAGCAATTCACTACTGATGACAAATCATTAGAAACAGCAACTTACCAACTTTACATCATCGCACACGGTGTTGTTGATAGCGTTAATAACGGTATCATGAAAAACTTAGTTGGTGAGCAAGATGCATTCTTAAAAGAATTTATTGACAAAATTGTTGCAACTTATACTAAATAAGTTCGCATCTAAATAGAAAATCGCCTTCGGGCGATTTTTTTTGTTTTAAAAATTTTTTGTATAAAACATTTCAGTATAAAATTTTACGCACAAAAAAACTTGCAAAATCATTTGCAAGTTTTAATTTCGAAATCCAGCGACGTCCTACTCTCCCAGGCCGTCTCCAGCCAAGTACCATCAGCGCTAGAGGGCTTAACTTCTGTGTTCGGTATGGATACAGGTGTTGCCCCTCCGCCATTGTCACTAGATTCTCTTTTTGAAAGTCTTGAACT
>JAOAQY010000053.1 GCA_025210965.1 Tissierellales bacterium | reverse complement strand
TTCATAGTAAATCTTCCTTTCAATCAATAAGTTTATAATAGACCAAATTTTTAAATCGTATTTTTGGTCATACTTTTAGACATTACATTTCATTATAATATAGAAAATCAAGTGTGTAAATGTAAAAGAAGAATTAATTTACGATTAAAAGGCTTGACCCACTGCTAATCTCGTAATATACTTAATTAGTTAATGATGATTAAAAGTCAAAAAACGGTGAAAGGAGTATATTATGTTGAGTGGAATGATTAATCCTGTAGCATTTGAATTATTTGGGATAAAGATTATGTGGTATGGGGTTTTAATTACTATTGGAATGGTATTAGGTGCTTGGATTGCCATAAGAGAAGCGAAACGTGTTGGCGTTTCAGAGGATGACATGGTAGATTTTTTAATATGGGCACTACCAATTAGTATAATAGGAGCAAGGATTTATTATGTTGCATTTTCATGGTCAGAGTATTCAGGTGATTTCTGGAAGATGATTAATATACGTGGTGGCGGTCTAGCAATTTATGGAGGCATCATCGCTGGTGTATTGACAGCTATTGTTTTTACTAAAAAAAGAAATATTGGATTTTGGAAATTTGGAGATATTGCCGCGCCTAGTATTGCTTTGGGGCAGGCGATTGGAAGATGGGGAAATTTCATCAATCAAGAAGCACATGGTGGAGTTACTGATGTGCCATGGGCAATTTTAGTCGATGGTCAAAGGGTACATCCTACGTTTTTGTATGAATCTATTTGCAATTTTAGTATATTTATCTTCCTTATGTATTATAGAAAAAATAAGACAAAGAACGATGGGGAGACTTTTGTTCTTTATTTAATTCTTTACGGAATAGCTAGATTTTTCATAGAGGGAATGAGAACGGATAGTTTGTATATTGGTGTATTTAGAATTTCTCAATTGGTTGCAATTGTAGCTATTGTATTTGGTTCTGCTATGTTTTTCTATTTCAGAAAGAAAAATAAAGGTTTGGATAGATAGTATAAAAAAGTAAAGTAGTCGAAAAAAATTACCACCCGATGGATAAATTTTTCATTGGGTGGTTTTATATTGTTGGAAAATGAATAGAAAATTAAAAAAATTACAAAAAGATTACAAAAAAATGTATGAAAAGTGTCTGTTTTATAGACTTTTGGGTAGTAATGTAGTACAATGTGGTTAGAAGTGGAGTAAAGTGGTGAATATTGAAAAGGTGGTGGGAATGATGTTCATAGGTGAATATCAACATGCGATAGACGCAAAAGGGCGTTTTATTGTTCCTGCCAAATTGAGAGATGACTTAGGGGAGAGATTCGTAATGACTAAGGGTCTTGACTCATGTCTCTTTATATATCCTATGGAAGAATGGATAAAAATTGAGGCGAAGCTTAAGTCGTTACCACTTACCAGTAAAAATGCGCGTGCTTTTGTTAGATTCTTCTTTTCAGGAGCGTCAGAGTGTGAAACTGATAAGCAAGGGCGAGTACTAATTTCAGCTAATCTTAGACAGCATGCTCAAATAGAGAAAGAGATAGTTACTATAGGCGTAGGTAATCGTCTAGAAGTATGGAGTAAATCTCTCTGGAATAACTATACAGACGATGATGAATTGAGTTATGATGCCATAGCAGAACAAATGGCAGAACTAGGAATATAGGAGGATTTTATTTTGGAATTTAAGCACGTATCAGTATTATTAGATGAATGTATCGAAGGGCTAAACATAAAGCCGGATGGGATATATGTAGATGGAACGCTTGGAGGAGCAGGGCACTCAAAGGAGATTGCTAAGCGTTTGGAAACTGGATACTTGATAGGAATAGATCAGGATCAAAATGCTATTAACAAGGCAACGGAAGTCTTAGCTCCGTACAAAGACAGAGTGAAGATTGTTAGAGATAATTTTAGCAATATAAAAAATGTACTTTGGCATTTAGGTGTTGAAAAAATTGATGGTATACTTTTGGATTTAGGGGTATCGTCCCATCAATTAGATGAAGGTGAAAGAGGTTTTTCGTATCAGCATGATGCAAGATTAGATATGAGAATGAATAGAGATCAAAAGCTTTCTGCATGGGAAGTTGTGAATGAGTATAGTCAAGAAGATTTGTGCAGGATTATAAAGGATTACGGTGAAGAAAATTGGGCTAAGAGAATTGCTGAATTTATAGTTCAAGAGAGAGAAGAGAACACTATAGATACTACATTTGACTTAGTTAGTGTCATAAAAAAAGCTGTTCCAAAAGGTGCACGTGCTGATGGACCACATCCTGCAAAGAGAACATTTCAAGCTATAAGAATAGAGGTAAATGGAGAGCTAGATATTATAAAAAATACTATAAGAGATGCAGTTGATAGACTGAATCCAGGTGGTAGGATTTGTATAATTACATTTCATTCGTTAGAAGATCGTCTAGTAAAGGATATGTTTAAGTACTTGAATCAACAATGTGTATGCCCGAGAGAGTATCCGGTTTGCCGTTGTGATAAAAGACGAGAAGTGAAGATTATAACGAGAAAGCCTATAGTATCAAATAAAGATGAGTTAGAGAGGAATAATCGTGCGAGAAGTGCGAAGCTAAGGATAGCGGAGAAGGTATAAATTTATATACTTAGTTCACAAGGAGGTGAAGACATGATTCCAATGCGTAAAGAGAAACAATTAGAGCGAGTACGAAAAAAACGAGAAGTTTACGTTCATACTAGTGGACAAGGAACTATCAGAAAAGTTGGTAGAGATGAGTACAGTTCACACATGCGAGATGGTTTAGGCAACATAGATTCAAGAGAATCAAAAAAACTTAAGCTTGGCGGAGGAGTTGTGTTTTTCGTAATTCTCTTAATTGGTATATCTATAGCTATTTTACTAAGCTACGCAAAAGTAGCTCAGTTGAAATATGATATAGTAAATCAAAGAGTTGAGCTAAGCGATTTGATTAGAGAAAATCAAATTTATGAAGTAGAGTTAGATAAAATTCGAGAATCTGGCTGGATTGAGAAGTATGCACTGCAAAAATTGAATATGAAGTATCCTGAAGAAGGACAGATTTTCTATATCAAAGTTCCAGAAGAGATAGAACAAAAAGAAGAAGATGTATCTAAACAAGTATTAGTTGGATCGAAGCTTACGAGTATTTTGTTAGATTCTTTTACTGAAAGTATGAGTAATTTGTTTGAAAATGCCGAATAGAGTTGCGTTATAACGTACTTGATTCGGCATTTTTTTTACCAAATAGTAATTACGATGAAAAAAATATGAGAAACGATTAACTCTTATGACAAATCATTTATTTTTTGGTAAAATAGATAGGTATGGATAATCAGAATCGAGGAGGTAATTATGTGAGTGTGCCTAGAAGCGAGTTTCCAAATCGCCTTTCAGTGTTTGTAGGAGTAATGATTTTGATTTTTGCAATAATATTGGGAAAATTAGTTTTTTTGCAGGTAATCAATGCAGAAGAATATCATAAAATGGCAATGGGACAATGGGTTAGAGATACTAGATTGAATGCAAAACGAGGGCTGATATTTGACAGAGAGGGGAAAAAATTAGCTGTTAATTTGGGAATGTATTCGGTTTGGATTAGACCTAAAGACATAGAGGATGTCAATAAGACGGCAGATACATTGCAGAAAATATTGTTACTAGATCGAGAATATATCATGTCGTGCTTGACTCATAAGGGAAACAGTAAGATATTAAAAAGATGGATTCCAAAAGAAACGGCGGATTTACTTTTTGATATAAAAAAGGCGGAAGAAATTGAAGAACGTAAGTTACTCTATGGAATAGACATAATAGAAGATATAAAGCGTTACTACCCGTATGGAACAGTTGGATCTCAAATAATGGGTTTTACAAATGTAGACAATGTAGGCATTAGCGGATTAGAAAAGCTATATAATACTGAAATGACAGGAGTTAGAGGAAGAACAGTTTATACAAAAGCAAGGTATTTTGACGAGCTACCTTTTGGAAATTCTAAACTAACTGAACCAGAAGATGGATATAGTGTGGTTCTCACAATAGATGAAGAAATACAAGAGAAAGTTGAAAAAGAAGCATATAAAGCTCTTGTTAAAACTAAAGCAAATTTTGTTACTGTAGTTGCGATGAACCCTAAAACTGGGGAGATATTAGCTATGACTACAAAACCAGATTATAACCCAAATGAGAGAATGGATTTGCTCTATAGCTTAGACAAACCATGGGAACTCATGGGCGAACAAGAACTAGAGCAAGTGAAAAAAATGCCTGCTGAGGAAAAAAATAAAAGAGTGTATGAGAGATATAGAAACAGAACTATAACTGATATGTATGAGCCAGGATCGGTTTTTAAAGCAGTTACGGGTGCAGTTGCAGTTGAAGAGAATATAGTAGGTGATCCATTCAATGATTATAAATATTTTTGTGATGGTAGAGTTACACAAGTGCCGGGAAATTTGAAATGTTGGTATTATCCTAGAACTCATGGAGCAGAGACATTTGCAAATGCTCTACAAAACTCTTGTAATGATGCGTTGGTACAAATGGCATTAGAATTAAAACAAGATACGCTTTTGAAATATTATAAGGCTTTTGGTTTTGGTGAAAAGACTGGAATTGAATTAGTTGGAGAATCTAAAGGCATATTGCCAAGTGATCCATCTACAATAAAGGATATTGAGCTTGCAACTATGTGTTATGGTCAGGGGAAAATAGTTGTCACGCCATTACAACTTATAACTGCTGTTTCAACTATAGTTAATGGTGGAAATTTGATGGAACCTATGATTGTTGATAAACTAGTTGATGTAGAGGGAAATGTAATTAGTGAAAATGAGCCAAAGGTTAGGAGACGAGTGGTGTCGGAAGAGACATCTTCTATAATGAGACGTGTGCTTGAAACTGTAGTAACTAAGGGTGGAGGAAAAGCAGCTAAGATTCCAGGATATAGAATTGGAGGAAAAACGGGTACTGCTCAAAAGGTAGTAGATGGCAAGTATGCAGATGGCAAGTATGTGAGTTCTTTTATGGGGATAGCTCCTATAGAAGACCCAGAAATACTTGTATTGACAGTGGTTGATGAGCCTAGGACAGGACGTTATGGGTCTAAAATGGCGCTACCTACCTCAAGAGAGGTACTCAGGTTTGCTCTACCGTATCTGAAAAAAAATCCTAAGTATACTGCAGAAGAGAAAAAATGGATAGAGGAGCAGGTTGAAGTTCCTAATTTTGTTGGCAAGAAAGTAAGGGATATCCAAGCTATTGCTGACAAAAATAATGTAATAGTTGAATTTGATAGGGTGATGATAAAAGAAGAAGATGAGGCATTAGAGCAATATCCTAGTGCAGGTACAAAGGTTAATAAATTAGAGAGAGTAGACATAATATTGAAGTAAATACGAGAGTAGTTTGGGAGGCAAAAGAATGAATGATTTTTTTATAAGTGGTGTAGTGATATTGTTGGCATTTGTAATAACTGTGTTTTTGGGGAAACTTATATTACCTCAATTGATTAAATTGAAAGTTGGTCAAAGCATAAGAGAAGAAGGCCCGGAAAGTCATATGAAGAAAAACGGAACGCCTGTCATGGGAGGGCTTATGTTTCTTGCAACTTTGATTATAAGTTATATAGTAATGCAAGTTTTTTACAAGGGAAATGTGTCTAACGAAATTACTGTAATAGTATTTGCGACTATAGGATTTGGAGTTATAGGTTTTTTAGATGATTATATAAAAGTAGTAAAAAAGCAGAATCTGGGGCTTAATGCGAAACAAAAATTATTGGGACAAATATTGATTACTGTGTTTGTAGTTTTATGGTTCTATTTTAATGAAGGATCAGAGATAGAGATTCCTTTTGCTAAAATTTACGTTGAAATGGTTTGGCTTTATGTTCCGTTTATGGCATTGGTTTTGGCGGGAACGGTAAATGCAGTTAATCTTACGGATGGTTTAGATGGATTATCTTCAGGAGTAACTGTTGTAGTGATGGTAGCTTTCATGATAGTGTCTATAATAAAGGGAAGGCTTGACATAGCTTTGATTTCAAGTGTTTTGGCTGGGGGATGCCTTGGCTTTTTGGTATATAACCACCATCCAGCAAAAGTTTTTATGGGAGATGTAGGGTCGCTTGCGCTTGGGGGAGCGGTGGCGACGATTGCAATGGCACTTAAATCTCCATTTTTGATACCTCTAGCAGGAATGATATATTTCGCAGAGGCAATTTCGGTAATACTGCAGGTGGCGTCTTTTAAATTAAGAGGAAAAAGGATATTTAAGATGGCTCCACTTCACCATCATTTCGAATTGTGTGGGTGGAGTGAGATAAAAGTAGTTTATGTGTTTAGAATTGTTACTTTGATTATGTCGATCGTTGCTATATTGGCTATTGTATAGAGAAAAGAGGGAATTGTATGATTGAATTGAAGGGAAAGAGGGCATTGGTTCTTGGTTTGGGAGTAAGTGGTGTATCAGCAGTAAAAGCATTAGATAAACTAGGAGCTAGTGTGGTGGTTAGTGATTCAAAAGATATAGATGAGCTTCAGGAGTATACAGAACAATTGAAGGATTTGAAAATAGGTTTTTGCTTAGGTAGCAATAATGCACTCCATGGTATATTTGATTTTGTTATTAAAAGTCCAGGGATTCCATTAGATATTCCAATATTGGATATGGCAAGAGAACGTGGTGTTGAGATTATGACAGATATAGAATTAGTGGACAGATTGTTTCCAAACAAAATAGTTGCCATAACGGGTACGAATGGAAAAACTACGACAACTTGTTTGACTGGTGAAATGATAGAGGCGCAAGGAATAGAAACACATATAATGGGAAATGTAGGAGTTGGAGCACTTTGGGAGGCAACACAGAGACAAGACGATGATGATGTATTTGTTATAGAAGCTAGTAGTTTTCAGCTAGAAAGTACAACTGAATTCAAGCCAGATGTAGGTGTTATTCTAAATTTTTCACCCGACCATTTGTCATGGCATGGAAGCTACGAAGCTTATATTAGTGCTAAGTCGAAAATGCTAGAGAGACAAACTGAAGAAGATTTTGCAGTATTAAATTATGATGATGATGATGTGAGAAAGCTTGGAGAGAAAGTAAAATCTAAAGTGATTTATTTTTCGCAGAAAACACCAATTCAAAATGGAATATATTTAAGTGGTGATTTTATTATATACAATAATGGTGAGTCTGATACTGAAATAGTAAATGTTAAGAATTTGAATATAGTTGGCAATCATAATTATCAGAATGCCATGGCTGCAGCTGGAATTGCAGTTGCACTTGGTCTAGATTTTGATTTAGTTAGAAAGAGTTTTGAACAGTTTAATGCAGTAGAACATAGACTTGAATTTGTAAAAGAAATAGATGGAGTTAGTTTTTACAATGATTCAAAAGGAACGAATCCAGATTCATCTATAAAAGCATTAGAAGCAATGAAATCAAGTACTATATTGATAGCAGGTGGCTATGATAAAGGTTCAGAATTTGATGATTATATAAAGGCATTTGATGGCAAGGTGAAGCATATGTTTGTTATGGGAGAAACTGCAGATCAGATTATAAGAACTGCTGAGAAATATAATTTCAATGAGTATTCTAGAGTTGAAAACATGGATGAGGCAGTTGAAAAAGCTTGGAATATAGCTGAAAATAGTGATATTGTATTGTTATCTCCAGCATGTGCTAGTTGGGGAATGTACGATAATTACGAACAAAGAGGTAAACATTTTAAGAAGTTAGTAGAGAATTTGAGATAGACATTGAGATTGGAGGAGAGTTTGTTGCAGAAGAAAATTGATAGAATTTTATTGTTGACAATCCTCTTATTGGTTTTTTTTGGACTGGTTATGGTCTTTAGTTCGAGCTATCCGGATGCTTTAGCTATGATGAATGACCCTTATCATTTCATAAGAAAACAAACTATTTTTGCTGTGGCAGGTATAATTGCTATGATAATAGTTGCAAATATGCCTATGGAGTTATTCAAGAGATTATCTATTCCAATTTTTATTATCACATTGCTTATTCAGTTGACATTATTGTTAGGTTTGGGATCAGAATTTCAAGGTGGAAATAGATGGATTAAAATATATGGGATGACGTTTATGCCGGCAGAGTTTTTAAAAATTGGTGCAGTTATGGCACTAGCAAGGTTTATGTCGGTTAAGAAAAATGATATATCAAAATTTAATTCACCTCTTTGGATAGCGCTGATATTCTTCGTAGCGATGCCGGGAACATTGGTTATAGCTACTGATTTTAGTAATGGTATGATGGTGTTTTTGGTACTAGCTGTAATGCTATTTGTTGCTGGACTTAGTTATATATTTGTACCTATGGCAGTAGGCGGAATAGTGGCTATTGTAATATATCTTTTAAACAGTAACTCATTTAGAACATTTAGACTTATAACATTTACTGATCCATTTAAATATAGAGATTATAGCACCTCTTATCAATTGATACAGTCAATATATGCATTTGCTTATGGAGGAACTCTTGGAGCTGGATTAGGTAAAAGTATTCAGAAGTACTATTATTTACCGGAGGCATATAATGATTTTATATTTGCAATAATTGGAGAAGAACTAGGTTTAGTTGGAGCATTTTTTACAATAGTATTTTATTTAATCATCTTGTGGAGAGGCGTCAAAATAATAATGGGATGTAAGGATCGCTATGAAGCTTATTTGGCGACAGGGATAGTTGCAATAATTGTAGTTCAAGCAGCGGTGCATATGTGTGTAAATGTTGGGTTATTGCCGACTACGGGGCTTCCATTACCATTTGTATCTGCTGGAGGAACGAGTTTGTTTGTCTATTTAGGAGCTGCAGGACTATTATTAAATATATCAAAAAGATCGAATTATAAGTGATGAGCAGGAGGCAAAATATGAGATATGTAGTAACTGGTGGCGGGACAGGAGGTCATATATATCCCGCATTGGCTATAGCCAAAACGATTATGAAGCATCAATCTGATGCAGAAATATTATATATAGGAACAAAACATGGACTAGAATCAGAAATAGTACCTAGAGAGGGATTTGAATTTAAGACTATAAGGATACAAGGATTTAGAAGGAAATTGTCTAGAGATACATTTAAATCTGCATGTATGATTTTTAGAGGAATGAAAGATGCCAAGAGAATTCTTAAAGAGTTTAAGCCCGATATAGTAATAGGTACAGGAGGGTATGTATGTGGTCCTGTAGTTTATCAGGCTAGTAGGTTGAAAATTCCAACTGTGATACATGAGTCAAATGCCTTTCCTGGTATAACAAATAAAATACTTGCAAAAAAAGTCGATAAGATTTTAGTTAGTTTTGATGAAGCTAATAAAAGATTTAAACGACCGGAGAGGACAGTGCTTACAGGAAATCCGATAAGAGAAGACTTTTTAAAGGTAACAGATGAAGAGGCAAATAGAGTTATCGATAAGATCGCGGGTAAAAAACTTATATTTAGTTTTGGAGGAAGTGGCGGTCAAAAAAGTATAAATTTGGCAATATTAGATCTTATAGAACGTTTTAATGATTCAAAGTATCAATTAATTCACGTTACTGGCAAAAATAGATATGAAGATTTTATGAGACTTGTCGATGATAAGAATATAAAGGTTAATTCTCAAGTCAAGATTTTACCTTATATGTATGCTATGCCTGAAGTAATGAAGTTGTCAGATTTGGTAATTATAAGCGCTGGAGCACTTGGAATATCTGAAGTTACGGCATTAGGTGTTCCAGCTATTGTAATTCCTAAATCATATACAACAGAGAATCATCAAGAATACAATGCTAGAGTTATTGAAGAAAATGGTGCAGGAAGGATGATACTTGAGAGTGATTTGTCAAGCGACAAGCTTTGGAAAATTATAAATCAGATATTAGTAGACGAAAAGGGGTATACTAAAATGGTTGAAAATAGTCTTAAGTTGAGTGAAGTAGATGCTACCGAGCAGATATATAAAGAGATAGAGAGTATGATATAAATGAAAAATAGAGATGGAAGAGTCCGAATTAGAGTGTTTTTGATTTTGATAGCAGTGATTTCTTTATTTGTTTTTTTAAATTTCAAAACAGATTTTTTCAATGTGAAATCTATTGTAGTAGTAGACAATTCGCAGCTGACTATAGAGCAAATACAAGTAGCATCAGGGGCAATTGGCGAGAACATATTTGCTCTAAGACAAAAAGATGTGAAGGCTAATTTAGAACTTCATCCTTATATAAAGCAAGCGGAAGTTTCTAAAAAATATCCAAGTGGATTAAAAATAGAAGTAATTGAGAGAAGAGAAGTATTAGAAATAAAAGATGGCGACACTTATGTTTATGTTGACGAAGAGGGGAAAGTATTGAAGGTATTAGCTAAACCTCTTGGAAAAAAACTACCTATATTGAAGGGACCGACGATTCAAAATTATGAAATTGGTGATGATGCGGTATTTGAAAATCAAGAAGCAATACAAACTGCACTTTCAATCTTAGGAGAAGCTGAATCGCTCGGATATTTGGAAGATGTTGATGAAATTGTAATAAAAGGTGAAAATGATTTAATAATTCGTACAAATTTAGGAATAAACGTTGCATTTGGTGAGGTAGATGCGATAAAATAT
>JAOAQY010000052.1 GCA_025210965.1 Tissierellales bacterium | reverse complement strand
TTTTTAATTTAATTAGAGTCACTATAAACCCTAATTCCCCCTATATAAATATCCCCATTGTATGTTTAAAATTACGCTCCTACAGGAGTATACGCCTCTCGCTTTACAACAACACTGTCATAAAGTGTCTTGTCTGATGGTGATAAATAAGTCTTCTCTTTATCACTAAATTCATTATATCTAGCTATCAAAGCATCGACACTCTCCACATTTTCAGAATTAACAACAAAATCTATTTCCGCGGTTAACAATATCAATTGATGTGAAAAGTCTCCTGCTTTAGATCTCATAGCCTTACCTTCTTCAATCTCTTCGCTATGCCCAATAAATTCTAAATATCCTTCAATTGAATTAAGTTCATCGTCACTAATCGAAAACGCTCTTATCTTAGAATCTACTTGACCTCTTTTATCAGCATAAGTCTTCTCAACGCTAGATAAATTCAAAAGAGTAACTTCTACCCATTCAGTATTTACTAAAGCCACTATAGACGTAATCTCTTCTATTGCCTTCAACTTAGCTTCTGCTTCAAATTCACTAACTGCCGCTCTAGCACCTTCTACCACAGCATTCTCTTCAGCAGTATACACACTCTTAACATCGTCTGATTGTGCATCATATTGTCCTAAAATATTTTTTATTATTATTACATTTACAGATGTAACAGTAAATTTAGAATCTGAGTAGTAAACTTTAAGTTCATTCACAACTTCTTCTGCACTATTTCTATCCATTTTGTATCTTCCAATAACTCTACCAGCTTCCATAAATGCAGTGACACCCTCGATAGAATTAAATTCTGATTCTGTCAAAAATTCTTCTACGTTTGGTAATCCATCCATCTCTTGGCTAATTTGCTGATGTCTTGCAAAAACTTCTTCTATCGTTTCTGGATTTAATTCATATGTGAAACCAGCAACTAGTTCTTCTATTTGAGCAATTAACTCTGCTTTCAATTTATTAAATGCAGTCACCGTTCTTTTGATATCTTGTAATTCCGCTTCAGTTAATAAATTCTTTGCACGCTCTCCCAAATTTTCATATATTTCAATAGCACTTTTTATATTAGGCAAATTATATATATGATTTGCTTCGGTAATACCTCCATTTATTAAATTTACAACATGTTCTATTTGACTTAAATCTTCAAGAAATGCTCTGAATTCATTATGTTTATTTCTATATGCATCTGTATATATTTTGCTTTCTTCTGGTAAAAGATTTAATTCTCTAGTTATCTGCTCAATATTAGCATTGTTAGCTTCTACTCTATTCATTAACTCATTGTAGTTCTCTCTAGTAAAATCTTCGTCATATACAGCCATAAGTTTTTCAATCTCATCAAGTTTCATCTGCTTCTTAGCATTAAGAGCTTCTATAGCGCCATAGAATTTATCCACAATCGCTTGATACTCCTCATCTAAATCACTCTTTAACTCAGCAGGTATTGCTTCAAATCTAGCTTTCATTTCATTTAAGCTATTCAATATCGCTAATTGTACATTGTCAATATTTTCCAATCTATAGCCTGCATACATTTCATTCATTCGATCAATTACGTCATCTAATTGTGTTTCGTATGCATCTAGGGCGTCTAAATAATCTGTTTTCAAATTATCATATGCTTCTCTATATCCAGTCTCAACAAGGTTTTGAGCTCTTTCAGAAAGACTTTCATACACTACTATAAGTCCAGAAATTTCATCATCATTCTCTACAGCTAATGTCTCTTCGTTTATGATTATGCTTTCTTCTCTATCTAGAATTTGACTTAGAGACTTCTCAAAATCATTAGCACCATCTAAATCTTCTTCAAATTCTTTAACATCAGCTTTTACGTTCTCTATTTTTCCATAACCTTCAATCTTTGACAACTCTTCATCTGTTACACCAACATTCTTTGCTGTTGCAACAATAGAATCAATATCATATAACAATGATTTTGATGTGTCATATTCCTCTTCGTTTAGAACATATGGACTCAGTCCAGCTATTTTATCAGTAAGCGCTTTAATCATATCCTCTTTAGAAACTATACTTATAGTTATAGGTGACACTTCACTATACTGCTTTCCATCAAACGCTTCAAATGGGAATGTTTTAGTCTTTCCTATATCGTCAACACTTGGAGTGAATAATGCTGTGTCTCCATCTTTCATAGAATATGCTGTAAAATCTATTTCGCTATCCTCGCGTGCTTCATCTAATATCTTTATATCAAGCTTGTCTCCGTCTGCATCAGTAAATGCATTTGACAATTCAATCTCGTTTTCTAATCCAGCAAAAACAGTAAATTTGTTTCCAGAAGGATTAAATTCAGGTGCATGGTTTGTGCTTTTTTCTATATTTACCATAGTCTCCAATGTTGCAACTACAGAACTATCAACTGGTCGCTCAAATCTTCCAAATGGCTCACCGAACTCCAACCTTTCGCTTTCACCTTCTGATAATCTTGGTCCATCATCTAGCTCTAATACTGGTATCGCCTTTCTCTCTCCTACTGCGACTCTTAATGGAGCCTCTTCCTCTCCAGCTGGAGCATCCTTTAATTCTCCCCATTCAACTGGAACTGCCTTTTCAAATACAGGTCTTCGTCTAAATCTGTGACCTTCTCCATATTCAGGATTCTCTTCTGTGCTGATTTCAAATATCAAATTTGTTTCGCCATGAACAACAAACTTTGATCCATCTACCAACAATTCTGCCTCACCTTGGCTAAATCTAACTTGTTTTTGAATCATAGGGCCATACTCTTCTGCTCCCATTCCAACATAGTAATCTCCATCCAAAAGCTCACCAGTATTTCTATTTACGATGTATTGTAAATTGAATTTAGCATCTTCGAACTGCTCTAATCTATCACTTACAGCTTCTACAATTGGTTCTTTTGGTCTGTCAGGACATTTGAATTTGATTGCAACAGGAGAACTAGTATTTACTCCGTCATTCGCTGTAACAAAAACAGTTACTATTTTACCAAACTCTGCATTTTCTTCTTCAAGAACTGGTCTATAGAAAAATCTCGTCATTCCTTCATAGTTATCCTCTTCATCTGATCCACCATACATTCCATTATGAACAATTTTTCCAATTCCATCATGTCTCAATATGCTATATGTTAATTTATCTCCATTTCTATCTGTAAAGATTTCATCTAAGTTGACATCATTCTTTGGCTCTGCATTTCCTTCTATAAACGAATATTCTACAGTTATACTTCTTCCAACTGGTGCATTAGTTACATAAACTGGTCTCGTTGGACGAGTATCAGGTTTTTTCTCTGGCTTTTTGCCAAATACTTCCTTCACCTTCTCTTCGCTAGCAGCTGCTCCATCTTCTTTTTTCACTTCTATCTTGGCCTTAACTTCTTCAGTGATTTCCTCTATCTTTGCATTCTCTTTTGCAACAAGTTTGAAAGGTTTTTCTGCACTGACTTTCTTTACCTTAGCATCTAGAACTACCTCAGCATTTTCAGTCTCTACTTTTACTTCACCTTCGATTCCACCGTTTCCATCATCTTCGATTTCAACTTTATCTTCAGCTTTTTTCACTTTAATTTCTACGTTACCTTTTATCTTCTTACCATTTAACTTTATCTTTATAGGCTTCTCGATTTTTAGAGCTTCTTCACCTAAATCAATCTCTTCTTTTAATTCAATAGATTCAACTAAATCATGCTTAACGTATTTCTCTAATTCTTGTTTATTTGAAACAACTACACTTCCTTTTTCTGCTTCAAAGCTCTCCATTTCAATATTAAGCCCTTTAACATCGATTATAGTAACCTTACCTACATTTGTCTTTTGCTCTTCAGTCATAACCTGTTTATCATCTATCCCTATAAACTCATCACCTGTTATTCCATCGATATTGTAAAATATATCATCTGACTCCATTATTGCATTATTGATCTCTTCTAGTATCGCTTCATCTTCCAATTGATCAATCATAAATACCTTCGATCCAATAATTACAGAATCAGATGGCACTGCAATACCAACCATACTAGATGATAATATTGATGCTGCCAATGACATAGATACTATTCTCTTCATTTTCTTCATGTTTTCCTCCCTAATAACCTTATTATAATATTTTTGTGAAATTCTCTCCCTTTATCGTCGTTTTAAATCATACCAAAGTCACAATAGTAAAGTGTTGTTTTCGTTTAGCACTTTATTGGTAAATTATT
>JAOAQY010000051.1 GCA_025210965.1 Tissierellales bacterium | reverse complement strand
TTTACCATATAGTGAAATATATATGCGAGCAATATAGCAATAGGAACATTCATCACAAATACTCCCCACCAAGTATGCCCTACAGTCCCAAATGGTTTGAGCCTCAAGAAATATTCAAAATCTGGAGACATCGCTCCAAGTACAAGTCCCGTAAGATTTACCCATGTTCTTTGTTTTTTGTAAAGTGGTAATACTATCGCTGGGTGTGAAATTGTAAACGGCATAATTATCTCCTTTAACAACTAACTCTCTAAGCACTTCTTCTTAGCTTGCCTTTTAGGCTCTTTTTTTTCTCTCATTTCTAAAATACTCCGACAATCCTCTAATAATAATTCCTACAGAAAGAATCACTCCTACATATCCTGCTGGCGGATATACCCAGCCGACTAGTTTGCCAAATGGCACACTTCCTGCAAAATAAGCTACACCAACTAGTACTATCGCCGCCCATTTGAATCCTTTCGTTCCCTCTTTGGAAATGGCTGTAGTCGTCATCCAAAGAAGAGGCATGCTAGCACTGTATATACCAACTATGAGCATTCCTATAAATAATGTCGATGCTATGGGTGATATCTGACTAGCTAGATATAATGTAGGAATCTGCTGAGTACTAACCATTTTAAGATCACCTAACATGGCTAGGTTCAGAACCATAGCGGCCATCATTAGTACACTAGCTCCAAACAAACCCCCAAGTCTACATGCTATCTCTCTCTCGCTTTTTCTACCTATTTGGAATAAAAATGGAGTTCCAATAAGCATACAAAGCCCACCGTAAACTATTCCAGACATCCACCAATATGGCACTGCTTTTGTATTATTAAGTGCACTTGCTACTTGATCTGCATTTGCAAGTCCATCTATATTTTGAAATATTGACACTAATCCTATACTGACAGCTATTATGGCTATGATATTTCCAAAGCTTCCAAGTATCTGAACTAGTCTCTCAAATCCCATAAATAATGAAGCGAGTACGACACTGGCAAATACAAAGCGACCAATAGATGCATTTATTCCAAAATATTGTTCTATAGCTGCTCCTGCCCCAGCAAGCATTATCGAAAATGTCAAAAACATAAATATTGGCATAAATCCTCTAAAAAATCTACCCAAATAAGGTCCACAAAACACTGCGTATACATCCCCTACATTATTCTCTCTTTGTTTTCGTCCACTTCGGAGCACTAGCGCTCCACAAATACCCATCAGTATCAATGTAGACAAACCACAAATCAGACTTTTCGTTCCATGTAGTGTATAAAACTGCATTATTTCTTGTCCTGTTGCAAAACCTGAACCTATGCAAAGTGCTACGTATGCACCTGTTATCTTTAGTACTTCTTTCCAATCGCCCTTATTTCCCATCTAAAAACACCTCCGTACATCCCTTACTTACCTTCATTCTACAGTAGGGTTCTATAGTCTGCAATCATTATTTTCTTTTTTTCTCTACATTTTTTCAGATATGCATATAAGATGTTCATTTTCTTTGATTTTAATGTTATTTGTGCTATACTTTTTACATAACTGATAATAAAATGAGGGTGAGAAAGTTATGGATAAGGGGAATAACAGGGGACATTTATCACTAGTTTTAGTGTGCTTTTTTGTGGTACTCATAAATATACTGCCAATACCAGCACATGCTGTAGAAGTTAAAAATATAGATATGTCTGATAAATTCGAATATCTCATAGAACCTTTCGACGTAGAAGCAAGTGACGTTAGAGAGTTAAAATCAGCAGGTGCTCTTCGCTGGAAAAAATACAAAGGTATAACAGATTTGTCAGGTAAATTAGGCGAAAAACCAACCGTCTGGTTTCGTGCAAAGTTGCCCGATTCTATAACTCGGGATACCGGTATCTATTTTGATGAATTGTACGCACAGTCTTTGGACATTTATATTGGGGATGATTTGGTTTATACGAAGAGTAGGGAGTATATTCAACATTATAATTCTTTAATTTTGCCGCTAGTCTCAGATGATAATTCAGGCTATATTTATTTAAAGCTTATGTCTTCAGCTGCTAAGGCTGGCCCCAGTAGTCAAGTACTCATTTCATCCTATAATGCACTTCAGAAAAACTATATTTCAAAAGGTCTTTTTAATATCTACTTTGGGTTAGCTCTTGAAATAACTGGTTTAGCAATCTTATTTATATCTATTATTTCTAGTAAACACGAAAAAACATTAGGTTTTAGTCTATCTATAATACTACTATCATTGGGTTTCATTATACTATCTTTTAGAACTAATTTCACAATGTTTTTCCAATCTTTCGAAAAAGAAATTTTTCTTATATATGATATAGCATTGTTTCTTTTATTTCCAAGTTTAACTTATTTTTTTAAATCAATAGTAACTGAAAACGAATACAATTTTTTGAGAAAATTCTTTAAGTTTCAATTATTATATTCCATTTTATGTATATTAATTTCAATCATAAATCCTATTTTCAAATATAAGTATAATTACATCTACTCAATTCTTACCATACCAGTAGTAGGATTTCTATTTATAATCCAACTAATCTTCTTGATTTCCATTGGTTTAAAGAAGATAAAAAGCAAAAATACTAATGCCAAAATCTTCATGTTGGGCTTTGGACTATTTTCTTTTGGTATCATAATTGACTTAGTATTATATTTTTTAGTTAATATAAACCAGTCTTTCCAAATATGGCGATTCGGTTTAATTTTATTTGTAATAACACTTCTGGTCCTATTTGCTAAAACATATGCAGAACACAAAGATAGAGCAGATTCTTATGAACTAGAACTAAAAGATATATCTGAAAAAGCTAGATTGGATTATCTCACAAAACTGCCAAACAGACTAGCTATATATGAAATATTTGAAAAAATATCTGCACAATTAGAATCTGAATCATTGCCTCTATCTATAGCTATTATAGACATCGACGATTTTAAGCATATAAATGATACTTATGGTCATGTAGCTGGCGACTTCATATTAGTAGAATTAGCTAAACTCACTCGTGAAATACTCGGACCTAAGGGTGAACTAGGTAGATGGGGAGGAGAAGAATTTCTCATAATATTTCCTGCAATGAATCAATCCATTGCACATCACACCTCAGATAATCTTAGAAAACAGATATCCAATCACAAATTCGAATATCAAAATCATATTATAAATGTAACTCTTAGCTTCGGAATATCAACATTTGTAAAAGGTTCAACTCTTATAGAATGTGTCGATTCTGCTGATCAAGCTCTCTACATTGCTAAATCAAGTGGCAAAAATTGTGTAGTTTCGTCTAGTAAGACTTTATAAAAAAATAAGCTAAATGAAATATCATTTTCGAGAGTATATAATAAGTGGTGTAAACTTCTGAAATAATATTATGAGGAGGGATACACCACTATGTCGTTATTAGATAAAAAAGAATTAAGAAAGTTAATGAAAAAAGGACAGCTTACTGACATTTCTGATATTCAAGATTTACTTAAAGCTCAATTCAAAGATATTATTGAA
>JAOAQY010000050.1 GCA_025210965.1 Tissierellales bacterium | reverse complement strand
CAAAAGCTAATAAAAATATTTTCTATAAAGCCTAGATGCTTTTGTCTGGCTTATACCAAGTTTTGCAGCAACTTTTCGGCTAGAGCCATATTCAGCATAAGCTTTTTTTATTATCTCTTTTTCATAGGAATCCATTAATTCTTGAAAAGTTTTTCCATCATCTATTCGAAAATCACTAGAGTGCATATTGCTTCTAGTACTAATCTCATATAGATGTTTAGGAAGGTGCCATGGTCTTATTATTACTTCTTTAGTAACTACGACCAATCGCTCTAGTATATGAGAAAGTTCTCTTACGTTTCCTTTCCAAGAGTAATTTGTAAAAATTTGCTTTACTTCTTCTGAGAAGCGATGTGTTTTATTATATTTTTGGCAGTATTTATTTAAATAAAAATTTGATATGAGAAGTATGTCTTCTTTTCGTTCTCTAAGCGGCGGTATGTCTATTTCGAAGACATTTAGTCTGTAGTATAAATCTTCTCTGAATGTTCCCATTTCAACCATTGTTTTGAGGTCTTTATTTGTAGCAGTTATTATTCGAATATCTACTTTTACAGGTTTTGTACTTCCAATGGGATAAAAACTTTTTTCTTGAATAAACTGTAGCAATTTTGCTTGAGTCGAGTAAGGAATTTCTGATATTTCATCCAAAAACAAAGTACCACCATTGGCTTCTAAAGCTAGTCCGCGTTTACCCTTAGTTTTAGCACCAGTAAAACTACCTTGCTCATATCCATAAAGCTCAGATTCAAATAAATCTTTACTTATAGCAGCACAGTTCACATGTACGAAAGCATTTTCGGTTCGTTTGCTTTTTTCATGAATATATTTGCCAATGAGAGTCTTTCCGACGCCAGATTCACCTGTTATAAGGCAAGGACATTCTAAATCTATAATTTCATTTACCAGTGCAAACAGCGTTTTCATTTTGCTATTTCCGAATATCAAATCGAAATCTAAAGATTTGGTACTAAGAGGCATGACATCTTCTAGCAAGTTTAAACTTTGAGTAGTGCTTTCAAATACATCATCACGAACACTCATAGCTACGTATTTAACATTATTATCATCGTCAAATATAGGTATAGCTATAGTGAGAAGTTTTGCACCGAGTTTTGTTTCTTGTTTTTGCTGTACGGCTTCTTTGTTTTTGTAGACATATGGAAGTACAGAAGTGCTCCAATATTCATTTGCAAAATCATAAAAACTATAATTTATCATTTCTTCTTGAGAAGTACCGTAGTGTCTTTTACAAGCTTTATTTACATAGACTATTTTATAATTGTTGTCGTATACAATTATTTCATCATAAAGTTCATCTATTATAGACAAAAATTCGTCGTAACTCAAAAAATCACTTATTTTCATTTGAAACCTCCGCGATTATAATTTAATATATGCTATAGCAACTGATTTAAGTATGATTTTATATAAAATATGATAATAAATCAAGAAAACGTTGTATTGAAATGATACAATATTAGGATAAGAAAACATATTGCAGGAGGAGGAGACCCTAATGAAAATAATACATACAGGGGATTGGCATATAGGTAAATTAGTGCACGGAGTTCATATGACGGAGGATCAGAAATATTTTTTAGATAAGCTTGTAGAGATGATAGATAGAGAACAGCCAGATGTACTTTTGATTGCAGGAGACATATATGACAGATCCATACCGCCAGTAGATGCAGTTGAGCTTTTAGATAAAACTTTATCGGAAATAGTTATAAAGCACAATACAAAAGTAATAGCTATAGCTGGAAATCACGATAGCCCAGACCGAGTTGGATTTGCAAATAAAATATTACAAGATATGGGTTTGTATATAAGAGGAAAGTTTACCAAGGACATAGAACCAATAAAAATTAAGGATAAGCATGGAGATGTGTATTTTTATCCTATACCATATTCAGAGCCAGCAGTAGTCAGAGAAGTTTTAGATAAGCCTGATATAAAGAGCCATGACGATGCTATGAAAGCGATACTTGAGAGAATAAATAATTTAAAACCAAGTGGAGTTAGATCGGTCTGTATATCACATGCTTTTGTATGCGGAGCAAGTGATCTAGAGCGAAGTGAATCAGAGAGACCACTTTCAATAGGCGGGACGGAGTCGGTAGATGTATCTCACTACAAAGATTTCGAATATGTAGCTTTAGGACATCTTCATAGACCACAGAAGGTGAGTGTAGATAATATAAGATATTCAGGTTCTCTTTTAAAATATTCATTTTCAGAGGCAAAACAGAAAAAAACAATACCTATAGTTGAGATAGATGGTGATGGCAGTGTAGATATTAGACTAGAAGAAATAAAACCAAAACGGGACATGAGAATTATCAGAGGTAGTATGCATGATTTGACATCAAAAGATGTATATGAACTTGAAAATACAGATGATTATGTAATGGCAATACTTTCAGATAGAGGAGAGCTAGTAGACCCTATAGGAGTACTTAGAAGTGTGTATCCAAATATACTTAGATTAGAAAAAGAGAGGTACGATAGAGAGACCGGAGAAGACAAAACATCTGCTAGTGATGAATTTATGAAGAAGGACCCTGTTAAATTATTTGAGGAATTCTATGAAAACATATCTGGAGAAGATTTTTCGGATGAAAAGAAGGCAGTAATTTCAGATATTTTTGAATCAGTGAGTCGTGAAGGGAGATGGTCATAATGCGTCCTGTAAAACTCGTAATGAGCGCATTTGGTCCGTATAGAGGAAAAGAGATAATACATTTTGATGATCTCAAAGATAGAAAATTATTTTTGGTTACAGGACCTACCGGAGCTGGAAAGACAACTATTTTTGACGCTATAAGTTTTGCTATGTATGGAGAGGCGAGTGGTGATTTAAGAAGTGCAGAGAGTCTTAGAAGTCAATTTGCTGATTCAGATTGCCTAACGGAAGTAGAGTTAACATTTGAGCTTAGAGGTAAAACATACATGATACACAGGATACCTCGTCAGCAAAAACCTAAAACTAGAGGTGATGGTTTTACAGAGCAAAAATCGGATGCAAGTCTTAAAATATTAAGTGGAGACAATGTAGACGCAGTCGTTATAACGGGAGTGAAAAGTGTCACAGAGAAAATAGAAAGTGTAATGGGAATAAATGCTGAGCAGTTTAGACAAATAATGATGATACCTCAGGGAGAGTTTAAAAAACTTTTGATGGCGGATAGTCAGGATCGTGAAAAAGTACTTCAAAAATTATTTGATACACAAATATACAGAGCTATGCAATCGAAATTAGATGATAGTGCAAAAAAACTTGGAAACAATATAAAAGGAAATAGAAAGCTTAGGGATCATGAATTAAATGGGATAGACTCAGGTGAAAATCAAGAGTTAAAAAATCTTATAGAGTTAGAAGACAAGCCATATACAAAAATAATAGAAATTACAAAAAATCAAATTGAGTCAGAACAGTTAAAAATTAGAGAATTAGAAGAGGATGACAAAAAACTTCACAAAGTAATAAAAGAAAAAAGTGCACAAAAAGAAATTGCAATTCAAATAAACAAAGAATTTGAAGAACTTGATTCACTAAAAAATAAACTAGAACTTCAAAATCAAATGTTGGATGAATTTGAACTAAAAAAAGTAAAGCTTGAAAGAGCGAAAAAAGCGAAAGAAATTTATTCTATAGAGAAAAGTTTTGTTTCAGAAATGAATGAGTTTAAATCGATTTCGTTGGATTTAGAGAATATAAATACAAAACTTAGTATCATATCGAATCTGCGAATAGAAGCAATGGAAAATCTAAAAAAAGAGAAATCTGATGAATATGAAGAGCGAAGGACAAAATCATATGAACATTTAAGTAAGTTAAAGTCTTATGTAGATAAGGTGAATGTAATAGCTAACTTAGAAAATGACATAAAGAAACTGATTGAAGACGAAAAAATCAAGAAAGAACAGCTGACAAAAACAAAAGAAGAGAGTAAATATCAAAGTGATTTAGTTGAGAAAGTGAAAAATGCAATTGAAGAAGCTCAAAATGCCAAATTAGAACTTGAGAAAAAGCGAAATGAACATAGAGAAGAAAAACATTTTGGGGAGATTGTACAAGAATTAATTCAGATAAATGATAAATTAGAATTAGAAAAGCAAGAACTTATAAGAATTGATGAAGTAAAGATAGAAAGTGAAAGTAGAGTAAAGTTGGCAGAAGAGAACTACACTAGAGGAAGAGTGATTTATCATACAAATCAAGCGGCTATGCTAGCGCAAAATTTGAGAGAGGGTATGCCATGTCCGGTATGTGGTGCTAAAGAACATATAAAATTAGCTGAGTTTAGCTTAGATGCGATAGATCAATCCGAAATAGAAGATTTGGAGAATAAATTGAATTTAGAAAAGAAAATGCACAGTGAAAATGTGTCGAAATTAGCTGCAAAAAAAGTTGCATTTGATAAGGTCAATGAGTCTAGAGATAAAATAATTGAAAAAGTTTCAAAAATAGAATTTGAAGCAGAGAAATTAGATAAAGAATGCTTAAAATTAGAAGTAAGTGAGAGTCAAGAGTATTTGAAAGAGATAATATATAGAAGTAATGAAAGAATCACAAAAATTACAGCCGAAGGCAAAAAAATAAGAGTAATTGCTGATAGATTACCACAAATGAAGCATGATTTAGAAAAAGAGGAGAAGTTACTTGAAGTATTAGCAAAAAAAATAGATGGCTATGTAGATCAATTGTCAGAATTAAGTGCTAAGCTTATTTCAAACAATACGAAATTAAGCACATTGTATGATGAAATTCCTGAAAATATGAGAAAAAGAGATGCACTCGTATTGAGTATAGAAGCATCAGAACGTGAATATGGCATATTACAAAAATCATTTGAAGATGCAAAAGAAAAAAGTGAGAGTTTAGAGTTAGAATTTGTAGCTAAAGAAGAGCGTAAAAATGGATTAAATCAAAATTTAGCTAAAATTAGTGAGAAACTTGATATTGCGAAAATAGAATATGAAACGGCGATTTCTAAAAAAGGTTTTGAGGGAGAAAGCGATTATAAAAATGCTCAATTGAATGATAGTGAAATGGACTATTTAGATGATAATATTTCAGAATACGAGACTAATAAGAATAAAGTATCAGAGAGGCTTAGTTTCATTAAAGAAAAATTAGAGTCAAAAACTATTCAAAATATAGACGAAATTGAGAAATTAATCTATGAATTAGAATATGAACAAAAAGAAGTTCTTCAAAAGAAAAATGAATTAGAGCGAAGAATGATGAATAATAAGGGTCATATTGATGAAGCAATTAAATTGACAGAACTAATGAAAGAAGATGAAGAAAAGTATAATACTATAGGGCATTTAGCTAGAATTTCAAAAGGTGAAAATAAATCTAGGATGACATTTGAAAGATATGTACTGGCGGCATTTTTAGAAGACATAATTAAAGCAGCAAATCAAAGACTTAGCAAAATGTCTGGTGGAAGATACCATTTATCAAGAACTGAGGAGTTAGAAAGGCTAAATAAGCAAAGTGGGTTAGAACTAGAAGTGTATGATAATTATACTGGGAAATCTAGACATGTAAAGACATTATCAGGAGGTGAAAGCTTCAAAGCTTCTCTTTCTATGGCACTAGGACTTTCTGATTTTGTTCAATCATATTCAGGTGGAGTTCAGCTAGATACGATGTTTATAGACGAAGGTTTTGGAACGCTTGATCAAGAGTCGTTAGATAGTGCTATAAATTGCTTGATAGAGCTTCAAGAAGCAGGGCGATTAGTTGGAATAATATCTCATGTTCAAGAACTCAAAGAGAGAATAGATGCAAGATTAGAGGTCGTTGCATCATCGACAGGAAGTAGTACAGAGTTTGTGATAAACTGATATTGCATTATACTATTTCATTACATTTTTTGATCCATTTATCATTGAATTCTTTAAACGTGGGTAATATTCTAGATTTTAAATCTGCGATAGTTTTGAGCCCCATAGATATGGATTCATCAGCTAATATTTGATAAAGCGTGCACTCACAGTCAAGAGGATCATTTATGACTTCGACATAATCTATTCCCAGTTCAAATAGATGAAATAGCCTATGATGTCCGTCGATTGAAAATATTTTATCTTTATAGAAAATAACATATATTTTGCCTGGATTATCGAATTTTTCAAAATCAAGACGTACCTTATCTAATTTTTCCTGACAAAGATAGTGTTGTTGGGGGATTATATCTTTTAGTGGAACCGTGAAATGTTTTTCGCTCATATCATAAACCTCCAATGTTTTTTTAGATTATACCATATTTTTGAAAAAATATTAAATTAAAATAAAAACCATTTGATAGATTTTAGAAAAATGATTAAATCTATCAAATGGTTTTTGCTTTTGTACTTATATTTTACATAGAATCATCAATAATGATAAACTGCTTTGTATTTTTTCAAAAGATATATAGATATTCCAAGTGTCAAAATTTCTGCGAATGGTACAACTAACCAAAGGCCATCTATAGCTAATAAATTAGGTAGAATTGCAAAGCCTATCATTACGAATACTAGCGATCTTGAGAGTGCTATGATAGATGACAATTTACCGTTTGAAAAAGCAGTGAACATACCAGACGAGCATATATTTATACCACAAAATAGGAAGCAAATAGAGAACAATTTAAGCCCAGAACATGCTAACTCATATACATGACTAGATTTTGGTACAAAAATGACAACTAACTCTGGGGCAAATATCATAGCTATAGCGAATATCAAGAAGCCTGAGCCTATTATGAATTGCTTGCTGTATTTGAATGTTTCTTTTATCTTCTCTATATTTTTTGCTCCATGATTATAGCTTAAAAGTGGTGATATACCCATTGAGAAACCTAAATAAGTAGATACCAATAGGAAATGAGCATATAGTATTATTGTAAGTGCTGCTAATCCACTTTCACCTGCAAATTTTATAGCTATTATGTTGAAGAAGAAAGTAGTTATACCTGAAGATAACTCTGTTACCATCTCAGATGAACCATTTATCATTATTGAGATAAGTTCTCTAGTTGGCAGTTTGCCAAAACTAAATTTTAAAGTTGATTTAGAGGACATAAAATAAACAAGCGCTATCAAGCTAGGAATGAGAGCACCTAAGCTAGTTGCAATAGCGGCACCGGCTATGCCCATACCAAATATTTTTATAAAGGTATAGTCTAAAATAATATTTATAATACCACCTAGTATAGTAAGCATCATACTGAAATTAAATCGACCATCAGCTCTGACAAAAAATTCAAAAAGAGCTTTTGTTATGAAGATAGGCATAAATAAAAATACCCATTTTCCATAATTTACGCAAAACGGAAGTAGTTTATCAGTTGCGCCTAGAGCAACTGCTATTGGTTCTACAAAGATAAATCCAATAATGCCAAGTGGGATACCGATGGCTAAAGCTGTTAAAACTACTAATGTGAATGTCTTGTTGGCTTCATCCATTTTGTGTTTACCCATTTTAATTGAGACAACAGCGGCTCCACCGGTGCTGAGCATTATTCCGAAACCAAATATAAGATTCATGATAGGAAGAGTGATATTTATACTAGCTAATGCATCAGGACCTATAAACCTAGAAACGAATACACCATCTACTATGGTGTATAGTGAAAGGAAAATCATAGAAACTATGGCTGGAGCCACAAATTTTAAAAATTCCTTAAATGAAAAATTTTTTGTAAATACTGCTTTCATTGAAAACCTCCTTGAATATAATGCAATTGTTATATAAAATAAGATAAAGCGTATAGTTACTATACGGTCAAGGGGTGATTTTGTGAATAAAGAATTTAGAAAATATTTATCTATAAGTGAATTTGCAAATCTTGCTGGAACAACTAGAAAAAATCTTATTTTTTACGATAATGAAGGAATATTTATACCAGAAAAAAGATTGGATAATGGATATCGATATTATAGTTTGTTTCAATTAGAGACATTTGCGCTTATTCAGGATTTGAGAGGGCTAGATATGCCGCTTAAAGAAATAAAGAAATATTTGGGAGAAAGGACCCCTCAAAATTGTATAGATTTATTGGAGAATCATAAAAAATTATTAGAAATTAGGATAAAAAGCTTAGAAGCATCGAAATTTGCGATAGAGCAAAAAGTAAAGTTAACTAAAATAGGAATTGATAAATCAGATGTTGAAGGTGTATATTTTGTGACAAAAGCACCTATAAAAGTACTAGAAAAGAAGCGAAAGAATTTAGATATAGAATATATAATGAATGATATAACTGACTTCGTAAAACATGCACAATCAATAGGTGCATATATGGGATATCCTATAGGTGTAGTTATTGAAGCTGATCAAATTGAAAAAAAGGAGTATACAAAACTAGGTAGATTATTTATGGAAGTAGCGAATGAGGTTGATGACAAATACTATAAATACTATGAAGAAACATTTTGTGCATGTATACTGCATAGAGGTCTTTATGAGGAATCGTATAAATCGTATGAAAAGTTATTAGATGAAATTGACAAAAGTGAATATGAAAGGATTGGAGAATCGTATGAGTATTCTATTTTGGATTTTTTTTCAGTCAGAGATGAAAAGGATTGTTTGACTGAAATCGTAATACCTGTGAAAAACAAAAAATGAACCAACTGTAAACGTTGTGTTTAGATAAGAAAAAAACAAAAAATGAACACAAGAAAATGCTATTCGTCAGTATATACTGCGCTTTACGGAAAATCTATTGAAGAACAAGAAAATATTGGTATAATATAAATCACCACTTGTGAAAGTGGTGATTTTATGGTTTAGGGAGGGGTTTTTATGAGTTTTATTTATGATTCGGAATCAAAAAAAAGCAGAATCGAATTGAAAGAATTAAAACCTTTTGGTATCTTGGCAAGGGGTGAGTTGAAAACAAAATTTGGTGAGGAAGTTTTGTTTGTGTGCGAGAGTGCGCCAGAAAAGTATAGGTATCTTAATGTTATTAAAATAGTCAATAGCTATTGTTACAAATTAAGTGATAAAAGTGAGGATTTGATTGAAGTAAATCCAACACTTGAACTTAATAATTCAGAGCATAGTTTTTGGTCAGTGAATGAAACCGAGCATAAGATTGATGTTATGCCTGTAGAAAAATTCGATTTCGGAGTATTTTCAAGGTTATTTGAAAATCAAGAAGGAACGGAATTTAGTAGCGGAGAGATGGCTTGTACCAAGAGTTTCGAGAGGTATTTAAAGCTTAGAAATAGTCAAAAATCTAGCTACTTAGTAGTTTTAGGCAAAAAAAATTGGCCTAAAAAACCGGCTATAAAATACAAATTAGATTGTGAAGGAGATATATTAACTAGAAGTGTTAGAATACTAGAGCTTAGCCGAGAAAATTTCATTAATTCAGTTGAACACATAATGGATAGCGAGTATGAACATGTTGAGATAAGAAGATACCCTTCATTTTATAAGAGAAAAGATCGTGTAATCTGTATAGATCAGGAAATGGGTTTCGTGTATGGACTTAGTTATTCTGAAGCTAAAACACTTAGAAAAGAGTCGGATAGATTTAATCAGATAGAAGTAGAGTTTTGGAGTGGTATTAGATCAGATATTAGTGGAAAGAATATAGATTGGTATGAAGTGGATTTAAGTCACAAATCATTAGTTTCTAGAATAGAATCTAAATTGGAAGAATCAAACTTTTATTATAAATCACCGGGAGGAAGAAAGTATGAATGGTTATCAGCAATTGAAAAAAATGGGAGAAAGATTAAAATCGATGACATTATCTAATTTTGGAGAACTAACAGAGTATGTTTCAACAACTAATTGGGACTTCGCATCTAAAAATGAAGATGATGATTTTCATACAGATTTGCTTTTTTTGAGAACTGCAAGTCAAGAAATGGAAGAATATATTGGGGATTCACATGAAGACGTATTTTTAAATTATAATGGTTATTGTGGGTCTTTTTATTTTGAGAAAAGTAATAGTAAAAGAATTTGTGAGAACATAAAAAACAAACTTAGAGAAGATGAAAATTTTAGAAAAGCATTCAATAAAAACATATATGAAGTAGCAGATAAATTGGCTTCTGTTTATGGAGATATAGACAGATCCGATTTTAAATTTATGGGAAAAGCGCAGTTAAAATCAATATATGAGAGACAAATGAATGCTCAAATAGAACTTTATAGAAAGTGTTGGCCTGCTGAAGTGATTCAAATTCCAGAAATAGGGCTTGAAGAGGATCTAATTGATGAAATAAAGAAATGGGGCTATGGTAAAAAAGCGGCAGAGCAAGTCTTTTATGAACTTGTCAGGTGCGATAAGGATTCGGTTTATGTTGAAGAAGAAAAGTTAGTAATGGATTTAGCCAAAAATGTACTATCAAATGATGAAGTTAAAAGGTGGTTTGACCTTCCTATAAAGCATTTGAGAACTCATTGCCCTCATTGGTTATCAAAAAAAATAGAGGAGGTAAGAGCGTTTTATGGATACCTTGGCTATCATGGTTTTGGCGATAGAGAGATGACTAGTACTGATGAGTATTTGAAAAGAATAAAAGAATACGTAAATGATGAAAGCAAATTCAAATCAGAGTCATCGAACTGGAACGATAGGGATGTTAATTTATCAGATTCGGCAAAACATATGCTAAAAATTATGACTAATGTAGATAGAGATTTAGTAAAGTTATATGGTGAATTGGCAGTATCTAAAGCTTATAGAAGGCTTGCGCAGCTAAAAAACTTTTATTACTTAGATGAGCTAGTAAAAGAAATAGCTTACAAGACACATTTGACAGAGTCACATATCAGATTTATGATGCCAGAAGAAGTTATGGCGCTTTTAGAGGAGAGGTTAAATGTAGAAGAAATAAAGGATATTGAGAATAGACGAGAGAATATGGTATATATATATCACAATAATGAGGAATATGTATTTACAAAAGAGAGAGCAAATTCACTTCAAGATATAGTTGAGAATCAGGAACCAATAGTTGAGACAAAGGTATTAAAAGGTCGAGCGGCTTGTATGGGAGTTAGAAGAGGAAAAGCTGTTATTATTGAGAGGGCTACAGATGCAGATAAGTTTACGCCAGGAGATATATTGGTATCATTAGAAGCTGATCCAGATTTGATTTCTGTGATGAGAATGGCTGGAGCTATAGTTACAGATCAAGGAGGAATTACTTGTCACGCAGCTGTAATTGCTAGAGAGTTTAATATACCTTGTGTTATGGGAACAAAGCATGCTACAAAGCTTATAAAATCTGGAGATATGCTGTTAGTAGATGCAAATAAAGGAGAAGTTATTATTGAAGAATAGAAAAGATGAGTTTTATTCATTATTATTCAAGCTTGCAATCCCTGTTGCAATGCAAAGCTTTATATCAACATCGCTGAATATAATAGACTCTATTATGGTAGGGAAGTTAAGAGAAGACGCGTTGGCTGCTGTAGGAGCGGCCAATCAGTATTTTTATGTGTTCATATTGCTTATATTTGGCATAGCTAGTGGAATATCAATATTTACAGCACAGTATTGGGGACAAAAAAATATATCAGAGATAAAGAAGACAATGGCAATAGGTGTTGTAAGTACTGTAATAGCTAGTATGTTTTTTGCAATATTGGCGTGGATTATTCCTAAATCTATCATTGGAGTGTTTGTAAAGACTAATGGTATTGGAAATGCGCTTGTATTAGGGGAGAAATATCTAAAGATAGTTGCATTTAGCTATGTAATTACAAGTTTGTCACTAGTATATTCAGCAGCAAGTAGGAGTATAGAACGAACAAAAGAAATTATGTGGGCCAGTTCTATATCACTTGCTTGCAATACATTTTTGAATTATTTACTTATAGAAGGTCATTTTGGAGCACCTGCTCTTGGGGTAAAAGGAGCTGCTATAGCAACGGTTATTGCAAGATGTGTTGAATTTTTGTTGATAATGAAATATGTATATGGAAAGAAATTACCATTGGCTCTTAGATTAAATGAATTCTTGGGATTTACAATCAATGATATTAAAAGAATATATTCAAAAGTTGTTTTTGTTATATTAAATGAATCATTATGGGCTCTCGGAATATCACTTTATGCAGTTGCTTATGGTTATATAGGAACATCGGCAGTAGCGGCTATACAAGTATGTAATAGCATACAAAATTTGTTTATGATTGTAGCGAAGAGTTTGTCGACAGCATCTGGAACAATGATTGGAAATAAGATAGGAGAAAAAAACGGTGTATTAGCACATTTGTATGCGAAGAGATTTTTAAAACTTGGAATTGTATTTGGGTTTTTATCCGCTGTATTGCTTAGACTTATAACACCTTGGATAGCCTCTTGGTATGAAGTTTCTTCAGCGACAAGAATGGATATAATATCTACATTAAATATTATTGGATTATTTTTGGTATTTAAGATATTGAATGTTATAATGACGGTTGGAATACTTAGAAGTGGAGGAGAGACTAAATTTGCTTTTGCAGTAGATGTTGGAACTGTTTGGTTTATAGGCGTACCACTTGCATTTTTGGGTTCTATATATTTTAAATTATCACTTCATGAAGTCGTGGCGATGTTATCTGTCGAAGAGATTTTAAAGTGTATCGTGTGTTGGTTAAAGATAAGAAAAAACGATTGGAATCAAAACTTAGTTGATGTAGCTTAGACTAGCAGTAAATATGTCTTTGTGGTATATTATTTAAAAGAGTAATATCAATCTCAATTTGGGGGGATTCAAAATGGCTATTCACGAATTTGACGAGAACATGAAGACTGATGATTATTTTGTTGGAGGAGAATATAAGTATTTGGTTGAAGGTAATAATTGTAGATTACTAGATGGCAGAAGAACAACAGGTTTTATAGAATCTTATTTTGAAGATAGTGCTATGTTTAGATGGAGAATTACGAAATATGAAGATAGTGGAAAGTATTGGGATTTGCCGATAGAATCGATTGAGAGATTTCAATTTGAAATGGATTCAAAAGTTTTGGATTCTAAATCAATTGATAGAATGAAATCTAAATCAGAACAATTTAGCAAGATACTAGATATAGAAGTGGATGATAAAGTTTTGAAAGAAACAGAATCTGAGATTGAACAACTTAGCTGGGATATAGAACAGTGGTTAGAGTTACATTCAGAGTTTATACAGGATGGCAGAAAGTTAAAGTTGAATTCTAAACGAGGAAATGAACTTTTGTGGCAAGACTTAAAAACATATATGAATACAGTAAATTTAGGAGAAATAGAGAAGATAACGGCAGAAGCTATGGTTCTTAATCCGGAATCAGGTGAGTGGATAAAGGGTATGCAGATAGTATTAGCAGAACTTGGTTTAGCTATGTACAATGGTAAAGTCACTAGGACCAAAGATGTATTTGATGGATTGGGTGATAAAGAGAATAGAAGAAGATATATAATTCATAGAATGGCTTTTATGAGGGCGTATTTTAGGATGAAGAATATTTCGGAAGTGAAGTTATATAGAGGAATGTCAACTGAAAATCATTGGTTGGAGAAAAAGAGAACATTTTTACATGGCAGTTTTAGTTTAGAGGTTGGGGAAGCTTTTAGTGCCTTTGATAGGGAGAGCAAATACAAGAATTCGTATTTGATGATGCTCACTATTCCAGTAGAAAAATTATTTATGACATATTTGGAAACAGAAGCTATGAATAGTCAATATGAAGAGGCTGAAGCTCTTGTATTGTATGACAAAAAATTGTATATATAGTGTATGTAAGAGCGAGAAAAGGTTCATCTTTTCTCGCTCTTCCGATATGTACTAGGCTCTTTTTATCATTTGTGATAAAATAGTTTCACAAAGGAGTGAAGAACATGATTTTTACATCAGAAAAGTCATTGGTAAAAGACATATTATCTAGTGACTATATTTGTCTAAATCGTAAAGCAACCATAAGTGAAGTTATTGATGCTATGCTTATAAATAATCTTCCAGAGGCATTTATAGTAAATGAAAAAGATCAATTACTAGGGATGATTACGTTATCAGATATTGCAAAAATAAAGAGAACTAATGCATCAGAGAATGAATTGATAGAATCGTTTATGACTAGAAATGTGATATCAGTAGGAAAGGAATATACTGTTATAGATTGTAAAGATTTGCTTAGAAGACATAATATAAAGCGATTGCCAGTTATGGAAAAAAACAAGATTTGTGGCGTGATTCGATACAAAGAAATCGAATTTTACTATTATGATGATGTAGAAAAAGCTTTTGCAAGTTATGATTTGCTTTTAAATAATATGCATGATGCTGTTCATGTTATAGATAAAAATGGTAAAATTATACTTTGGAATAGAGCAGCAGAACAACTCTATGGATTAAAAGAAGAATCGGTAATGGGGAAATTACTCTCAGAATTTTTGGATGAAACTATATACAACAAAATATTTGAAACACAATCAACTATAGAAAACTTTTACCATTCACCTAAAAAAGGTTGCCATGTAGTTACAAATGCTCATCCAATTTTGATTGGGGGAGAACTTTTAGGAATAATAAGTACGGATAAAGATATTAGTGAAGTTGAGTATTTGACGAAAGAACTTGATCGGGTAAAACATAAATTGGAATTAATGAATCAAGCAAATGAAGAAGATGCATTTGCTGAAATAAGAGGGCAAAGTCATACATTGATAACTGCTATAAATCTTGCAAAGCAAGTCTCAAAAACACAGGCAACTATATTTATAACTGGAGAAAGTGGAACTGGTAAAGAAGTTTTTGCTAGAGCTATATTCAATGAAAGTTATGACACTGATCAGAATAACATATTTGTTCCAGTCAATTGTAGTGCTATACCAAGTGAGTTATTTGAGAGCGAATTTTTTGGATATGAACCAGGTGCGTTTACTGGAGCTAGTAAAAAGGGAAAAGTAGGATTGTTCGAACTTGCAAATAATGGAACAATATTTTTAGATGAGATAGGGGATTTACCTTTATTTATGCAAGCTAAACTCTTAAGGGTATTACAAGAGAACAAACTTAAACGAGTCGGTAGTAATAGAGAAATTTTAGTTAAAACTAGAGTGATATCAGCTACAAACAAGGATTTATTAAAAATGGTTGAAGCTGGAGAATTTAGAGAGGATTTGTATTATAGATTAAATGTTATACAAATAAAATTACCTCCACTAAGAGAGCGACCAGAAGATATAAAACTGTTAGCTATGAAATTCATAAAAGATTTGTCTTGGAGAAATCACAAACAAGTTAGGTATATCGCGGATGAGGTTGTAGAAACACTTCAAAGATACAGATGGAAGGGAAATATTCGTGAATTAAAAAATACTATAGAGTATATGGTTGTTATGAGTAAAGGCGATGTAATTACAATGGATGTAGTACCAGGTTATATAAAAGAAGATAGTCAAAAGCATGCTATGAGTCCTATAATAGAAGCTAGAATTCCAGTAGAACCAATTCGAAAAGAATATGAGGAAATGAGTGAATACGAGCCTAAAATAGAAATGGAGAATAGTGATGCAGTAAGTGATTTGCAAGAAACTTCAGAAAAGCAAAGAATAATAGATGCAATAGAACGAGCTGGTGGTAATAGAAGCAAAGCTGCAAAATTATTGGGTATGCCTAGAAGTAGTTTTTATTATAAAATAAAAAAATATGATATATAAAAAGATATTGAAAATCAGAGCTTTAGGGGAAATAAAGCTCTGATTTTTTATTTTTGAAGTTTAGATATTAATAATTGTCGAAAAATTTGGAGATTGACAAAGCTTTTTTTTGATGATAGAATTTAGACAACGAATTCGAAACGTTTCGAAAAAAGAATTTTGTAATATGATTTCAAGTGAATTTGTTTTTTTGCATCTTGTTCGAAACGTTTCGATAAAAAGTAGAAAAGGGGAATGGATATGAAAAAAAGATTTTTGGCAGGAATGTTGAGTCTTGTACTTTGTGTGTCGATTGCACTTACTGGTTGCGGATCTAATGATTCTGATAAGCAGGCTAGCGAGGAAAACGGTGTCAAAACTATTAAAGTTTGGGCGATGGGGGAAGAAGGAAAGTTATTACCTCAAATGGTTGAAAAATTTGAAGCGAATAACCCAAATATCGATGTTGAAGTGCAGGCATTGCCTTGGGGACAAGCTCACGATAAATTGCTGACAGCAGTTGCTTCAGGTAATGGACCGGATATTATTCAAATGGGAACATCATGGATTCCAGAGTTTGCAGATGCAGGAATATTAAAAGATTTAAGTGAATTTACTAAAGATTATCCAAATATTTCACCAGATAGATATTATGTTAGTTCTTTGGCTACTACAGAGTATGATGATAAATATGTTGCAGTTCCTTGGTATGTTGACACTAGAGTTTTATATTATAGAAATGATATATTATCGGAAAGTGGATATCCACAAGGGCCAAGTACATGGGATGAGCTGTACGATGCATCTAAGAAATTATCGGCTAGAGGAGAAGATAAATATGGATTATCATTAGATATTAGAGATCAGTTTTTTGCGGTTACATTTGGATGGCAAAATGGATCTGAGATAATAAAAAATGGTAAGTCACAGTTTTCAGAGCCAGAGTTTGTAGAGGCTATAAACTATCTGAAAAAATTCTATGATGAAAAACTTACTATGATGTATGGCGATGTGGATATAGTTCAAACGTTTAAAGATGGAACAGAGCCAATGTTTATAAGTGGTCCATGGATGGTAAATGTTTTAAATGATGCAGCTCCAGAAATTAGTGGGAAGTGGTCTATAAGAACGCTACCAGCTAAAAAGAGCAATATGTCATTTGTAGGTGGATCTAATTGGACTATATTCCATAATTCGAAAAATGTTCCAGAAGCACTAAAATTTATAGATTACATGAGTGATACTAAAACTCAAATTGAATGGATGAAAGTGTCCAAAGCGTTACCTGCTAGAGCAGATGCTTGGGTTGATCCTGTTATAGCAAATGATGATTATGTTTCTGTATTTGGGGAACAACTTAAAAATGCTAAGCCATCACCATTTATAGTAGAATGGGAAGAAATAGCACAAGAATTGAGTGCTTCGTTTGAAAGAATAATAGCAGAAAATGCTGATGTAAATGCAGAAATGAAAAAGCTTGATGAGAAGGCGAAAAAGGTTTTAGAAAAGTAAAAATATGATATAAAATGAGCCTAGTTTTTTTACTAGGCTCAACTATGAAATGGAGGATGCAATGAAGGGATTGAAGCGTGGATTAAAAAAATATAGAGTCCCATTGTTATTTATTACACCGACACTAGTATTGTTGATTACGTTTTATATATTGCCGATATTATTGGCATTTGGAATAAGCTTTACAGATATGAATCTGAAGGGACTAGCTGATTTTTCAAAAATTGATTTTATAGGATTAGAGAACTACAGCGAATTATTTTCCGATCCAAACTTCTTAAAAGCAGTTTTCAATACTTTCTATTATGTTATATTTGGAGTTCCGTTGGTTATAGTATTTTCACTTGGAATAGCCCTTATGTTAAATTCAGGGCAAAGCAAGATATATAGTGCTTTTAGAGCAGTATATTATGCACCGGCTATAACAAATACTATAGCAGTTGCAGTTATTTGGACTTTTTTATATAATAGCCACTACGGTTTATTCAATTATATAATTGAATGGTTAGGCGGTGAGCCAATAATGTGGCTTAGCGATCCTAAATATGCTAAGTTTTCATTGATAATATTGGCTGTTTGGAAAGCAATTGGTATAAATATGCTCATATTTTTAGCTGCATTAAAAGGGATACCTAAGAGTCTATATGAGGCAGCGGATTTAGATGGAGCGAATGGCTGGAACAAATTTATACACATTACATTGCCACAACTCAAATTTTCTATGTTTTTTGTAGTAACAACTACCCTTATTGGATGGATGCAGTTTTTTGAGGAACCATTTGTTATGACTGAGGGTGGTCCGTTGAATTCTACTATTTCAATGTCATTATTTATATACAAAAATGGATTTGGAAGAAGTAAATTTGGCTATTCAGCGGCAGGGTCATTTATTTTATTCGCGATGATAATAGCTATAACTTTAATTCAATTTAAACTCAAGAAAAAAGAAGCTTAGAGAGGTGGTAATATGAAAAAACGAAAAATGAAAAATAATGAGAATAAGTTTATAACATTGATATTACTTCTCGGTGGATTCTTGATGTTTACTCCTTTAGTATGGATGTTATTGACATCATTTAAACCTGAGAGTGAGGTTCTTAAATTACCGCTAACCTTTTTTCCAGAAAACTTTATATTAGATAATTATACTAAATTGTTTTCAGAATTGAATTTTATGCAATATTTTAAAAACACCTTAATCTTGGTAATAATATCATTTGCAGGATTATTTTTTAATGCTATGACTGGATACGCTTTCGCAAAATTTGAATTTCCGTATAAAAAGATATTATTTGTGTTTGTACTAGCTACAATGATGATACCGTCACAGGTAACTATGATACCTGTATACTTGATATTAAATAGTTTGCATTTGACAAATACAATTTTAGGGATAGCATTACCAGGGTTTGTAGCTGGATTTAGTGTGTTTTTATTTAGGCAATTTTTTACTACGATACCAGATGAATTGCTAGAAGCGGCGCGCATAGATGGAGCAAGCGAATTCAGAATATTTTTCTCGTTGATAGTTCCTGTTGCAAAACCAATATTTGCAGTTCAAGGGATATTGACATTTATAGGTGCGTGGAATAGTTTTTTATGGCCACTCATAATAGCGAGTGATGAAAAATACTATACGTTATCTGTTGGACTTTCGCTACTAAAAGGTCAAAATGCATCTAGTTATGCACTTCAAATGGCAGGTTCTGCTATAATGGTTATTCCGATACTCATAGTATTTTTGTGCTTCCAAAAATACATTGTAGAAGGATTTACTATGTCGGGAATGAAGTAATTATTTTTCAATTTAATTAGAAAATGAGGTTGATAGATTTGGCAACGATAAAGGATATAGCAAAAAAAGCAGGTGTTTCAATATCAACTGTTTCATATGCATTAAATGGGACAGGTGCTGTGAGCGATGCTACTAAAAAAAAGATATTAGAAGTGGCAAAAGAACTTAATTATAATCCAAATGCTATAGCTAGAAGGCTGAAGAAAAAAAAGCAAGAACTCATAGCGGTTATAGTTAGAGATTTTCATGGACCAATATATGGTGAGATAATAAGAGGAATAAGAGATGTGGCTCAAGAGAATGATTACGAAATGGTTGTAGCAGCAAGTTATAACAATAATAAGCTTACTAAAATACTAACTGAATGGGTAGTTGACGGTGCAATAATATTAGATTCGCTTATAAGTGATGAAACTATATTGGATTTGGCAAACAAAGATTTTCATATAGTAACCTTAGATAGAGTAATAGATAAAGAACATGTTTCTAATGTTTTGATAGACAATGAAAGGGCAGCACGAAGAGTAGTAGAGTATTTTGTAGAATTGGGATATAGTGAAATTGGATTTATAGGTGGACCGAAAGAGTCATTAGATAATATAAGGCGATGTGAGGGATTTAAGGAAGGCATGAATAATGCGAATTTAAGTATAGAAAATGACTGGTTTGTGTTTAGCGACTTTACTGAACGAGGTGGATATCAAAGTATGATAGAGCAAATCAATAACGGTAAATTACCTAGAGCTTATTTTGTAGCGAATGATGAAATGGCTATTGGTGCTATGAAAGCACTTCAAAATGCTAACATAAGGATTCCAGAAGATGTTGCGATTATAGGATTTGATGATATACAACTAGCTGATTATATGTCTCCTAAACTTACAACTGTTCGCAGACCTAGCTATGAATTGGGAAGCTTAGCAGGGGAAATATTGATAAAAAGTTTAAAAAAGGGTCAAACAGTAAAAAATAAATTACTTGAAACAGAGCTTATTATAAGGGAGAGCTGTCACAAGCGTTAATAGGAGGTTTTTCATGAAGGAGAAAGTAAATATAGATGAGATAATTAAGAAGTTAACTTTGAAAGAGAAGATCGGTCAACTTATTCAATTGGCAGCTTTTTTCTTTAATCCAGAATCGGTAGGAGAGATTACGGGAAATCTTACGGAGATGGGACTTGAAGAAGAGGATGTATTTCGAGCAGGGTCGGTGCTTGGAATATCAGGAGCTAAAGAACTTAAATTGATACAAAGTAGATATTTAGAAGAGAGCAATCACGATATACCATTAGTTTTTATGGCAGATATAGTGCATGGTTACAAGACTATATTTCCAGTACCTCTTGCACTTGGGTGCTCATGGAATTTAGAAGCGGCAGAAAAAATGGCTGAAATTTCAGCTATAGAAGCTTCAGTAGGTGGGGTACATATTACATTTTCACCTATGGTTGATTTGGTTAGAGATCCTAGGTGGGGAAGAGTTATGGAGAGCACAGGAGAAGACCCCTATCTAAATGGTCTATTTGCAAAGGCCATGGTTAAGGGTTATCAGGGTGATTTGAAAGGTCCATATAATATAGGGGCCTGCGTAAAGCATTTTGCTGCATATGGAGCTGCAGAAGCTGGTCGGGATTACAATACAGTAGATATGTCAGAGAGAACATTAAGAGAGTACTACTTACCAGCATACAAAGCAGCTATAGATGCTGGTGTTATGATGGTTATGACATCATTTAATACAGTATTAGGGGTTCCTGCTACGGGAAATGAATATTTGATGAGAGGTATTTTGAGAGATGAATGGGGCTTTGAGGGTACAATAATATCTGATTGGGGAGCTGTAAATGAACTCATAGCACATAGCATAGCAGAAGACGGAAATGAAGCAGCATTAAAAGCGATAAAAGCTGGTGTAGATATTGAAATGATGACTCCACACTATGTTCACCATTTAGAAAATTTGGTCAAGATAGGTCATGTAGAAGAGAGGCTTATAGACGATAGTGTACGTAGAATACTAGAGCTGAAAGAAAAACTAGGCTTATTTGAAAATCCATATAAATCAGCATCGGAAGAATTGGAGACAAAGCTTGTGCTTTGCGACGAGCATAGAAATGTGGCTAGAAAAATAGCTGGAGAATCTATAGTATTGCTGGAAAATAACGGAGTATTGCCAATAAATCAAAATACTAAAAATATAGCATTGATTGGTCCATACGGAGACGAAGGAGACATGATAGGACCATGGCATTGGTCAGGTAGAGCGGAAGATAGTGTGACATTATTAGATGGTCTAAAATCGTATGTAGGAGAAGGTTCTATTAAGTATGCTAAAGGATGCGGAATAGAAGATGGAAATGATGATGAATTTAAAAAGGCTATTGAAGTTGCTAAGGAATCAGATTTGATAATATTGGCTTTAGGGGAACATGAAGAGATGAGCGGAGAATCTGGATCAAGGGCATATTTGAAATTACCAGGGCGACAAGAAGAACTTATAGAAACTATATTGAAATTAGGAAAAAAAGTAGTAGTAGTTTTATTTAGTGGTAGGCCACTAGAAATAAGTTCATTTGCTAAAGATGTGGATGCTCTTATACAGGCTTGGTTTCCAGGAACAGAGGGTGGAAACGCATTGGCGGATATATTGATGGGGGTAGTAAATCCATCGGCTAAACTTACAATGAGCTTTCCGATAACAGTTGGGCAGATACCTGTTTATTACAATTGTTATAATACTGGCAGACCAAAACCATTTGAGGAGAATAAAGAACGATATTTTTCACAATACTTAGATATACCAAATGCACCGCTGTATCCATTTGGATATGGTCTCTCATACACAAATTTTGAGTACAGTGAGTTGGAATTGGATAAAAAGGAGATTGTATCAGGAGATACATTGGAGCTAAGCGTTCGTATAACAAACGCTGGTGATTTTGAAGGCAGAGAAATAGTACAGCTTTATATAAGAGATATTTCGGGATCAGTTGTTAGACCACTAAAAGAATTGAAATCATTTAAAACTATAGAACTGAAATCTGGCGAAACGGAAACTATTTCATTTACAATAGATGAAGAGATGCTTAAATTTCACAATTTTAAAAATGAATTTGTGTATGAAAAGGGTAAATTTGAAATTATGGTTGGTAAAAATTCTATGGAGCTATTGACCACAATTTTTGAATTTAATTAAAATATAGGTGAGATTGTCTATTGAAGACAGTCTCATTTTATTTTTATAGAAAATAATTACATTTGCATCAACGCGATGAAGTCAATGGAAAATAAGTGAAAAAACATTGAATGGAAAACGTTTACATTCACTAAAAATACATTTTTGAAGAGCGCGAAAAAACGATTTGATAATCGGAGTTAAAAAGTCGGAAAATACAATTGAGATTAAAAATAAATTTTTTTGTATAAAAAAACCGAAAAATAGTGTATAATATAAGGAGAATACGTTAGAATTAATGAAAGAAAATACATTAAATGCAAATTTATGCAAAAAGGCGGATTGTTAATAAAGAAACTAAATATTGTTTAGAAATTTGCAAAGTGTCGAAAAATTTTGTATAATGATAAAAAGAGTGAATAATAATAGAATTTATGCAATTTGTTAAAAAGACGTCAATCACGTCTTAAAATAAAAAAATAAAGGAGTGACATTATGGAAGCTCATAATGAAAACAAAGCAGTAGACGATTCAAAGGTAACATCAAATGGAAAAAGTATATTTAGATTTTTGATACCATCACTGATCGGTGTTATTTTGTTCATGATTCCGGTATCAATTGATGGTAAAATTACTATTCCAGTTGCTATTTTCTCTAACTGGTTGCAGGGCGTATTGGGGGCGTACATACCGGCAATCATGGTAGGAATTATCGGTTTTACTTGCATCATGAGTACTTTAGTGAAATTTGTTAAGATTGATTTTATCGAAAAAAGTCCATTTTTAACTAGTTTATTTAAAGTATCTCCACTCTGGTATATAGCTAGGGTTTTAGGTTTTGTATTTGTAGTGATGACATATTTCAAACTTGGTACAGAGATGGTTTACTCAGCAGATACAGGTGGATTGTTGTTAAATGATTTGTTACCTGTATTATTCTCGGTATTCCTATTTGCAGGTATGCTTATACCTCTATTATTAAACTTTGGATTGCTTGAATTATTTGGAGCACTTCTTACAAAACTTATGAGACCAATATTTACATTGCCTGGTCGTTCTTCAATAGACTGTATAGCTTCTTGGCTTGGAGATGGAACGATAGGGGTATTATTGACTAGTAAGCAATATGAAGAAGGGTATTACAATCAGAGAGAAGCGGCAGTTATAGGTACTACATTCTCAGCTGTATCTATTACTTTTAGTTTGGTTGTATTGGCGCAAGTAGGTCTTCAAGAAATGTTTGGACAGTTTTATTTGACAATATTAGTAGCAGGTGTTGTTGCAGCACTTATCACACCTAGAATATGGCCGTTGTCTAAAAAGTCGAACTTGTATATTGGAGAGCAGAAAAAAGAGATTGATGAAACTATTCCAGAGGGACATTCATCATTATCATGGGGAGTTAAAAAAGCTGTTGATCGTGCATATGAAAATAATAGTGTCAAAGATATTTTAGTTCAAGGTATTCACAATGTTTTAGATATGTGGGTTGGAGTAGCACCAGTGGTTATGGCTATGGGAACTATAGCACTATTGATAGCAACATACACACCAACATTTGCAATTCTTGGTAAACCATTTATTCCATTATTGAATGCGTTAGGTGTACCAGAAGCAGTAGCAGCATCACAAACACTAGTTGTTGGTTTTGCAGACATGTTCTTACCATCTGTAATTGCAGCTGGAACTATTCAAAATCCAATGACATTGTTTATAATAGCTGCAGTATCAGTAACACAATTAATTTACATGTCAGAGGTTGGTGGATTGTTACTAGGATCTAAGATTCCAGTTAAAAT
>JAOAQY010000049.1 GCA_025210965.1 Tissierellales bacterium | reverse complement strand
GTAGTAGGCAAACAAACGAGGATTTATATGGAAAATGAAGAAAATTTTAATCAAGTACCAAGATTCTGGTACGATTACATGGATGATGGATCATATGATTGGATTTCTTCAAAGGCAGGCAAGCTAGGGATTCTAGGTGTATCTAAGGATTTCGATAAATATAAAGATGAATTTAATTATATGATAGCAGTTGAAGAAGTAAATGATAAACTGCCAAAAGGATATGTTTCAGCAACTATACCGGCAGCAACTTGGGCTGCATTTGAATCAATTGGTCCAGTACCTGAAGCTTTACATGACCTTCTTAGAAGGATATATACAGAGTGGATGCCCTCTACAGGATATCAGCATGAGTGTGCTCCAGATATTGAAGTATTTCCAGCAGGAGATATGTCATCATCCGATTACAGATGTGAAATTTGGGTTCCTGTTAAGAAGTAAAAGTGGTGAACGCGGGGACGAACCTTCTGTGTACTTTTACTATCAAATTGCTAAAGATAAGTTCAAAAACACCATGCGAGTGTCTATTTGCATGGTGTTTTTGCATCCCAAAATAGAAACGATTGACAATTGGAGTGTAGAACCGTAAAATTAAATTGAGCTCGTTAAGCGAAACGGTTCATTAAATTTAGAGGACACAAGAAGCATATCCACGTGTATTTTTCTTTTTTTCTTGATTTATTCAGTGGATGTGTTTAAATTATTAACAGTACATATTATAGGAGGATTTAAAATGAATTTTAGTAGAAAAAAAGTTTTCTTTGTAGCGTGCTTTTTAACTTATATTTCAATATTTGTGTATTCGGAAACTGTTAAGGACAATTATTTTTTTGGTTTCCCATTTCAATTTATTAGAACAAATAAAGAGATATTTTTGAATAGTAGGCATTACTTCTTAAATCCGATATTTACTGTTCAGAATGCTTTGATTAGACAAATTGGATTGATATTAAATATTGGTAGCTATTATTATTTTATTTGTACTTAAAATTTATGGAAAAGTTAGATTAAAATTTTCAAATCGCGATAGTTATCAAAAACTTTAAATACACGCGTGTTTTGTTTGTGCATTCGACAAATGGTTAATGAAAAACTAAATATAAAAAGAATAAAAAATGACTTAAAGCAAATTCATAGAATTCGGAGCAACGGAGGGGGTGTAGCGATGAAAAAAATGTTTTTTGGAGGATTATTATTTATGGGAGGAATTTTTGGATCAGTAGGGTCTCTTATAGTAGCAGGGCTTAATCCTAGTATTTCGCATAAAATTAATGGATTATTGGGTTGGTTATTGCGCTCTGGAGCAATTGTTCCATATTTATTTTTTTCTTTTATGGGGTTTGTTGGGACGATAATTTGTATGCGCGAGGCGTTTTTTTGCGATGATAAGTAAGTGCAAGTTGCAATGAATTTCTTGTGGAATTTTCTCTACAAAACTGCTAAAAACAAGTTGTAAAGTACAATGCAAGTAAAAACTCGCATGGCATTTGTTTACACCAAAGCTTATCAGCTAAATGAAAAAAAATTAATATTTTAAACTAATACGTATTCGTCTTAGCAGACTATTGCTAAGACGATATTTTTTTATATTTTAGCATAATTTGAAATTAAGCAATTATATTATGTTATTTATCTATAATAAATTTTTGTTTTTGGACATAAAAAAGCACTTCTGTGTATGACGGTTTTAATTAAATTTTTTGTACTGCAAAAGCACAGTAAAATAAATTAATTATTACATTGATTAAACTTTAAGTGATAGATTGAAAGTCATTATTTAAAGTTTAGATAATACATATAATAAATCAAAATCCGAAAGTAGTTATAAATAAAATTACTTACTACATTGACAACTACAAATATAAGGTGTATAATTTGAGCATAAAAGGAGGGATATTATGGTAAAAGATTTAATAGCAATATGTCCTAGATGTAATGAAAAACTAATAGCAACTCGATTAAGTTGTGATAATTGTGAACTTGAATTGAATGGAGATTTTCCACTAAGTAAGTTCGATTATCTTTCTAAGGAAGAACTTGAATTTATAGAATGTTTCTTAAGAGCTCAAGGAAATTTTAAGACTCTCCAAATTGAGAAAGATATGTCATATCCAGCGGTGAAAAAAAAATTCAATGATATTTTGACAAAATTAGATTTATCTAAATTAAAAAGAGAAAAGCAAAATAAAGTCATTATAGAAATGCCTAGTTTTCAGCCTATTGAAGAAACAGACAGTATAGTAGTTAGAAAGATTAAAGAAAAGCTTAATGAAAGTGGTGGTAAGGCTTCAATTCCTTTATATAGTGGAGATCTTTGTGATATTGCTTATGATGCTAACGGACAAGGTTTAATATCAACTAAAATTCCACCTATCGATCAATTGATTTGGAAAGCTTTCGATGCGGCGGTTGAAATAGTTATTAAAAATAATGGTAAAGCGATGAAAGGTAAAGCTCGATCAGGAGCAAGACTTGGAAGTGATGGATTAACATTAGATTCAGTGGAAGGTTATATTGCTTACAAGGTTCATGGAGTAAAAATAGGTGAGACTGCATTTGGACCAGTTTTTGTAATTGCGGCAGTATTGGATTGGGCAGAAATATGTAGCAATGGAAGAGGATATTTAACTATAAAGCCTAAATTTATGAGTGAATTAGAATAGTGGAGGTATGATATGAGCACTTTAGAAAATAAATTTCATGAGGATATGAAAGATATATATTTTATTGCCAAGAAGGAACTTAAATACAATGCATCAAGGTTTTTTCAATTGGTGGCAAGTGAGGGTGGAGTTAAGGCTGCAAAACAATTAATTTCCAAAAGTGGTAGTACATATGGATTTGAAGTGCTATGGGAGCATAAGCGCCTTGACTTGTCGGTTGAAGCATTGGTTTTAAGACCAGAGTATAAGGAACTATTTACGGATGAAGAGAGAAAAATTTGTATGAACATATTGACGGAGTTTGGATATGAAGTTTGATATTTAGGGTTTTGCACCTCGAAGCTCAAATTCTAAATGTACCAATATAAAAGTATAAAAGAGGACAGGTTAAATCTGTGTTTTGTTTCTAACACAGGTTGACCTGTCCCCGACATTTACTGCCAAAGTATTTCAAAATCTAAATTAGAAATTCCGAGTATTAGAAAATTTCACCAAAGCAAAATTGCACTATACATTTACGAACTATGCGACTTACATTGTTTTGATAATCGCTTCCAATTCCTCAGACAAAATTTTAGCTAATTCAAAATCAGTGTCTTTTAGAGCTAGCTCTATTTGCGTTTCAACTGATTTTTTCTTTTCTTCGATTGCTAGATAATCTCTATCGAAATGATTAGCATATATCATTCGTTTGAATTTTTTTATTTTCATTT
>JAOAQY010000048.1 GCA_025210965.1 Tissierellales bacterium | reverse complement strand
GCTGGCTCTTCTGCTGCCACTGGCTCTTCCGATACCACTAAATCACTTGTCGCTAATACTGGACTGATAATATTAATCATCATAACCACTACTATCAAACATGCCCAAAACTTCCCTAACTTTCTCATTTATTACCTCCCTAGCAAACTACTCCTTTGAGAATATTTATACAATCTCTTCATTAACATTCACTAGATTATAATAAGCGTGGGTTTATTTGTCAAACTCAATCACTCCGAATATTGATAAAATCAGCTACAGACACCTTGTAATCGCAATTAGTTATCGGTGTAAACTTTTGTCGGTTTGAGTTACTAACTTGTTTGAGTACCAATGTTTATTTTTAATTATTAATTTTTTGTGCATATTGAGGATATTGTTGCTATGAATGTTGATATTCATGCATTTGTGACCTAGGTCACAAATTCTATGCTCGGTCAAAAAGTATGAAAAACTAATAAATCTTCTTGGTAAAAATACATAATAAATCAAAATCACAATTTTTGATAGAAAAAACGACTGCCGATTTAATCAGACAGTCGCTTTCTATTTGTTTAAGACATTTTTTTCTTTAATTCTTTAATTAGAGTATTTTTTACTTATTAAAACATTTTCACTTCTTAAAATATTTCTGCTTCTTAAAACATTTCTACTTCTTAAAACATTTTTTTACTATTTAAGAATTTCCCTGCAATTAGCGCTACTGCTAAAGCCATTGTAAATATTCCCCAAAACATGTACGGTGAATTTTGTAGTGGAAGTGGAACGTTCATTCCGTAAAAACTTGCAAATATAGTTGGTATCGACATTACTATAGTAATTGTAGTCAAATATTTCATTACTATATTTAAGTTATTCGATATAACTGATGCAAAAGCATCCATCATACCACTAAGTATACTCGAATATATATTTGCCATCTCAATGGCCTGTTTATTTTCTATAATAACGTCTTCTAATAAGTCTTCATCCTCAGGATATAGCTTCATTGCCTTTAGCTTTCCTAGTTTTTCAAGAACGAGCTGGTTGCCTCTAAGAGATGTCGTGAAGTATACCAAACTTTTTTCCAAATCTAAAAGCTGGATTAATTCTTTATTTTTCATTGATTGGTGCAATTGTCTCTCTATTTGATTGCTCATTCTATCTATTTGCTTTAGATATATCAGATATTTTGTATCTATTCGGTAAAGCATTTGAAGTACGAATCTATTTCTTTTAAATGTAAAGAAGTTCTTTATTTTTTGATTTCTGAAATCATTTAGTACTATATTGTCTTTAAGACATATAGTTATAATATATTTGTCTTTAAGTATTATTCCAAACGGCAATGTTCCGTATTCTATAGAACCATCCTCTTCTTCAATAACTGGTATATCTACCAATATGAAAATTTGTTCATCTTCAATCTCTATACGAGATGTTTCTTCATCATCTAGCGGAGCTTTCAAAAAGTCCATCTCAACTTCAAGTGTTTCTTCAATGTTTTTTAGTTCTTCTAATGTTGGATTTATCAAACTAATCCATGATTTTTCTTCAATATGGTCTAATTTAATCAAATCACTTTCTACTGTCTTATATATTTTCATCATTGTTACGTCACCTCTTCCTCTCGGATGAGATCACATAATCTCCTGTTTTAAATGCATTCGCGTATTTCATCACCAATGAACTTAAAACAAAAGACTATATGATCTCTCAACGGTTTTTACTTCCCCCTTAGGAACCGACACAGGCCCATCGTCCATATTACTTCTCACTCCTTTATAATTTTTTAATTTATATTACTCCTACCTTACTATTTTATGTTATATCACAAAAAAATACAAGAGAGAAGCCGTGAAGAAAGTGGCATATCAAGAAATACAAAATAATAATGCGAAAATGAAATCTCTAAATATTTTGCGGCAATTAGTACATATTAAGTACTCTGTTATGGATACTATTTGCTAAAAAACAAAAAATAACGAGTTATATAATTTCATAACTCGTTATTTGAGATTTCCTTTTATTTTATTTTTAGCTAATCATGACTTAACAACTAGATTGTGCTCCTTTTTCCGATCTTATAACAAAACCTTTACCTATCCATCCTCCGGCAAAATCTATTACAAATGGAGCAAATTGATCTTTTATGTCATCTGAAATTATAAATTCGAATTCATCTACATTGTATGCATTATCATCTTCTTGTTTTTCGTCTAAAGCTAGACCAAATCTTGGACCACCTCAACCAAAGCCTGTTACATATACTCTAATACTGTGATTTTCTGCCGCTTTATCTTTCAACGTTTTTTCAAGTTCTATTTTTGCTTTATCGCTAATATTTATCATATTCTATTCTCCTTTCTACCCCATAGGGGTATGCGGTTGTTTTCTTTATTATAATCCATATAAAAGATTTTTTCAAGTTTTTATTTCTTTTTTTTGCAATTTAATACTAAAAGCTGATAAAATAATATATATTATTTATTCGGTTTCTTTTCACAGAATCTTCGCGAAAGTTTAGGGGTATTTATTGATATGTATTAAGTTTAGCAATTTTGGGGGCGTTATTATGAATTTGTATACTGCTACGTTAGTTTTGAGTTTATTTCTACTCGTTTTTCTAACCATATGGCTATTTTATAAAGATAAAAAAAATTTAGAGATACAATCTTCTTTAGAACATCTTGTGCTTATGCAAAAGAAGGTAATAAAATTAAATGAAATGATTCTAAGCAACAAAGACCCATCACTCTTTTACAATGAAGTTTTGACAAGTGCCCTTGACATGATTGAAGGAGCTAAGTACGGGTCTATATTGCTAATAGATGAGCGACAATTTGTATATCCAATATCATATAAAGGCTATGATGACGACAAAATGTCTGACTTTCGTATGCCTTTAAAAGATACTTTTGCTTTCAGAGGAAATGATTCAAAAATTTTTGACAAAACTCTCATACTAAACGACCTAGATGCTATCCCTGAAATACCAGATGCTGAAACTAAGATTGCATCTGATCATTTTAAGATAAATTCTGTAATAATTTCACCACTTTACTTGAACGGAAAACTTCACGGCATGGTGAGTGTTGATAGCAATAGTAAAAATTCTTTTTCCGAGCGCGATTTGAGTGTACTAGAATATCTGAGAAATCAAATTGAATTATCATTATCAAAGCAATCGCTTTACGATGAAGTTCTTTATTTGTCTAGGTACGATGCTATGACCGGAGCTTACAATAGAAGATATTTTGAAGATTTACTTGATGCTGAAATGAAAAAAGCTATTAGATATGAAGAAACTTTTATAGTTGCAGTTTTTGATATAGATGGTCTAAAAAGTATAAACGATAAATACGGTCATTTAGCTGGTGATGTATTAATTAGGACTTTTTCAGATTCTATCCAGAAGAAAATACGCGATTCAGATTTATTTGCAAGACTTGGTGGAGATGAATTTGCAACTGTATTCTTCAATACAAGTGCAGAGTGCATGGAGAATAAATTGTCTAAAATACAATCTGATCTTTCTTCAACAACCATTTCTGTAAATCACTTTGAATTCAAGTGTAGTTTTAGCTATGGTGTAGCTACGTTTCCATGTGAAGCTAAGAGTTATGATGCTCTTATAAAGCTCGCAGATTCAAAAATGTACGCACAAAAAGAAGAACGAAAAAAACAAAGAGCGATCAATACAAATGACAATTAAAAATCAATAAGCAATTTGGCAGGGCTGGTATTATTCCATCCCTGTTTTTGTCTTACAACTGCTCTATACGATATTTGTACTAAGAACCAAAAAAACACCTTGTGCATTCTGATGTAACCCTATAAATTTAGACATTAGGGGGGTCACATCATTTTGCTCACAAGGTGCTTTTAAATTAATCATTCGACTCTAAAAATATAGAAAAGATAACACTAATAGTTTCCTTTAATATCTTACAATACGAATTTTTCCTCGACCGCTTTTTTTATTTCTTCTGCAGTGCTTAAGCTTAATATTTCATCTAAGTGTTTCTCTAATTCTTGTTTAGAGCTATTTCTAATTATGTGTCTAGCTCTCAGTATTGAACTTGGGCTCATGCTGAATTCATCCAATCCCATTGCCAAAAATAATGGTACTAAAAGTGGATTTCCAGCTGTTTCTCCGCACATACCTACCCAGATTCCTTCTTTATGTCCATTTTGAATTACAGTATTTATTAGACGGATTATAGCTGGGTGGAATGGATTATAAAGATGTGCTATCTTGCTATTCATTCTATCTACTGCTGCTGTATATTGAATTAAATCATTTGTTCCTAAACTGAAGAAATCAACTTCCTTAGCTAATAGATCTGAAATAACTGCCGCTGCCGGTATCTCTATCATCATACCAATTTGTGTTGAATCATCATATTCTATACTCTCTGCTTTTAATTCTGCTTTTACCTCATTTACAACAGCTTTCGCGGCTCTTAGTTCCTCTACAGAAGATATCATTGGAAACATGATTCTGATATTTCCAAATGCACTTGCTCTAAATATAGCTCTTAATTGTGTCTTGAATATATCCTTTTGATCTAGACATAGACGAATAGCTCTGTATCCCAAAAATGGGTTCATTTCTTCTGGCAAATCATAATAACTAAGTTCTTTGTCTCCACCAATATCAAGTGTTCTTATAACTACTGGTTTTCCATCTAGACCCTGCGCTACTTTTTTATAAGCTTCAAATTGCTCATCTTCTGTTGGCCATGCAGTATTATCCATATATAAAAACTCTGTTCTATAAAGTCCTACACCCTCTGAATCGTACTTAAGTACTCCATCTAAATCGTTTGGACTACCGATATTTGCTGCAAGTTCTACGCTGTGTCCATCTAGAGTTTCACTTGATTTTCCGATCATTTTTTCAAGTGCTTTTTTGAATTCATTTCTCTCTGCTCTAAGTTTTTGATATTTTTCTACCTCTTCGCCTGATGGGCTCAGTATTACAATTCCTTCATCCCCATCAATTATAACCATATCTCCATCATTTACATGACTTAGAACATCAATAGTTCCAACGACAGCTGGTATTTCAAGTGTTCTCGCCATTATTGCACTGTGCGATGTAGAACCGCCAATTTCTGTAACAAAACCTATAGCGTACTTCTTATCCAAGCTAGCTGTATCTGAAGGAGTCAAATCTCTAGCAATAATAATAGTTTCTTCTCCTAAATTAGAAAAATCCTTTAATTTTATTCCCAAAAGATTTCTCAAAACTCTATCTCTAACATCTTGTAAATCATGAGCTCTTTCTCTCAAATATTCATCAGGAATTTGCATAAACATATCGATGAATTCGTCTGTAACAACTTTATAAATATGTTCAACACAAAGTTTTTCTTCAGCTAATTTGCTGTCCACTCTAGATGCAACCTCTGGGTCTTCTAGTATCATCAAATGCGCTTCAAATACCTGAGCTTCACTCTCACCTATATTTTCCTTAGTACTCTTAACTAAAGCTTCAATTTCCATTTTAGATTGCTCTATAGCTGCACTAAATCTTGCTTTCTCTGCATCTATATTTTCTATTGCTCTCTCTTCAATTTCCATTTTAACAACTTCTTTTTTCATTGCTTTTGCTATTGCAATACCTGAAGATGCTGCGATTCCTTTAATCATCCTAATTCCTCCTAATAACCCGCTTGAAATAAGTTGTACTGTCCTTATACCCTAAAGCTGAGCTAAAAGTTCTTTTTACAAGAGCTCTTAGCTCAGCTTTATGAATTATAGGCGATTAAATGGCTAATCTAACCGCCTAATTATCCCCTTAAATGTATGATATTAAAAGATAAACTCTCTTAAATTTTCTAGTCTTCGAATGTTTCTATTAAGTTTGCTAATGCGTCAACTGCTGCTTGTTCATCATCGCCATCAGCTTTGATTGTTATAACAGTACCTTTGTTTGCTCCAAGGCTTAGAACTCCTAGCATACTCTTTGCATCAAATTCTTTTCCGTCTTTTTCAATTTTGATAGTTGATGCATGCTTTACCGCTGTTTGTACAAATAAACTAGCTGGTCTAGCGTGTAAACCTGTTTCATTTTTGATAGTAACTTCTCTTTTTACCATTTAAATTTCCCCTTTCCAATGTACCACCCGTCTAATTGGTGGTGGCAGGTTTTCTGCCAAATTACCTCTTAGTTCTATTTTTTATAACTTTAAATATCTCCTCTGTGCGACTCGCTTGCAATATTATTTGCAACCTATCTTCATCGAGTAAAATATCAGTTAACTCAGATAACGCCTTTATATGGCTCTTTGGATCTACTGAGGCAAGTGTTATGACAAGTTTTATGGGATCAAATTCACTATGCCCAAAGTTTATTGGATTTTCAAGTGTTATAAGGCTCATAGACGTCTCTAAAACACTTTCATCAGGCCTTGCATGGGCTAAAAATATACCCGGACCAATGGCCATATACGGCCCTAAATCTTCAAGTGTTTCTAGTATTCTGTCTTTATACTCATCTGTAATCTTCTCTTTTTGTTCTAAAAGGGCTGTTCCCTTTGATATAGCGTCTTTCCAATCACTAGCTACCACATTTGTATCTATCAAATCTTTTGACAAATAATCACTTAAATTCTTTTCTTCTATATTTTTATTTACTGGCATCTTTTGTTTCTTAAGTGCCATCAAAAATTCATACGCAAGCTGTGATTCATCTTGTACAAATGCATAGTTTTTCGTTATTTCTAACAATTTGTCTACGAGATGCTCTACCTCACCCTCTCGCTTGACTTGCTTTTGTCTCAAATATTTACTTAAAAGCTCTCTGTCTTTTGCAAGTATCATGGGATTAATTCTTATATAACCTTCTGAATCAATGTGGCTTATTTTGATAGTCGATATTATATAGTCATAATCTCCTTTTTTTAAGCTATCCACATCTCTAGCTGAAAGTTTCTTTACAATTTCACAATCATAAAGTTTTTTGAGCTGTGATGCTATCATACTAGCAGTGCCTATTCCACTAGCACAGACTAATACTACTCTGGGTTTATCTGGTGGAGTATAGTGTATTCTCTCTAGGAATGCTCCAAAGTGAAGTGTTATATTTGTCTTCTCCTCTTCATCTATTTCAAATCCAAGATAAATCTCCAAATTTTTTATTAAATTTTCTATATTCAAGTATAAATCCTCGTATTCACTCAATACTTGGTTGTGAAGTGGATTTTTTACTTTTAAACCAATCGCCATTCTGTAAATAGCTGGTCTCAAATGCATTATAAGATGCATCTTCAATTCATGTCTTTCATCGCCAATATCTAGTTTGTAAATATCTACAAAACCATCTATCATCTCATCTACTGCCTGTCCTAAGCCATCATCGCTTATGACAGTAGTTTTCAAAACCTGAGTTCCAAGTAAGTGAAGAGCTATAAACCTTGTCTCTTCCTCTGGTACTTGTATAGCATATCTCTTCTCTATAGTTTGTACTAATCGCCTAGCCTGAATATATTCTCTAGTGTATATAAGTCCCTCTGGCTTTATCTTCGGCAAATTCACATTTTTATCTAAAAGCATTCGCTTAATCATAAGTGCTATATGAGTCATCAAATTGCTATAACCTTCATCTGTAAAATATCTATCTAGATTTCGCTCTGCTGTTTTTATTAAATCGTTTAAAAATTCCAAATCTATTTTAGAGAATAGTATCTCAAATTTAAAATGATTTAATTTGGTAAATGCAGTTCTTTCATTTATATAATTGAGTACCTCTTCTGAACCTATTGTTTGATCTATAACATCTATTATTGCTAATCTTTTCTTGAGTTCTGATCCCTCCACATACAAACCTATCTTAGGTCTTCTGATCATCTTTATCTCAACTGACGAAAACCACTCTTCTAGTTCATCTAATTCCTTTAATACCGTGTTTTTAGAAATCAGAAAATACTCTTCAAAGTCCTTAATCTTCATCGGTACATCGCTTTCAAGTAGCATGAGCGCCATTATGTTTTTTCTCTCTTCCCGAGAATAAAAATAAGCCTCTGCATCTTGTTTTTTGAGATAATTTTGAAGAAACTCTTTTAAATTTTCATCTAATATAAGCTTAACTCCAAATTGATGCTTGTTTTCCAATCTTTGGAATCCGTTTTCCTCAAGAAAATCAGAAATTTTCTGTATATCATATCTAATAGTTCTATCTGTCACTTTGTACTTCTCGCTAAGCACTTTAAGTTTCAAATAATCATTTTGATTCAACAGTTCTCCCAATATCGCAATATTTCTCTTATTAAGTTCCATAGACGTCTCTCCTTTTGCAAGGACGATTCCCCAGCAGAATATTCGTTTGTATAACAACTGGAAATTTTAGACTATTTCTTCATTGGTTAAGGGTGTCTACTAGGAAATCGTTTACTCCTATATTATACTTTACACAGCTTTTACCCGTATAGGCTTTTATTATTCCCTTTAGTTCCGGAAAAAAAGGAAGAATAGTTAAAAGCGCTGTATTGCCTTAACTTTCTCCCTTTTGACTTTTTTATTTAACACATGGGGATAAACCTCTTGCTTTAGAATTCAAATACAAGAAACTCGTTCACCGCGCGTTCTCTTTTTTTGACTTGCTTTACATTCTTATTTTGCAGTTTTAATCTGCCTCATAGTAACTGCCCCAACTACTATTGCTCCCCCTAAAATAGCCATAGCTCCTGGCATTTCGCCCGTAAATATAAATACCCAAACTGGATTCAAGAGAGGCTCTATGACTGCAATAAGTATAGCTTCTATGGCCGATAAATACTTTATTCCACTCGTAAATAATATATAAGATATTCCAAGCTGGAATATTCCAAGTGCCAATATTGCAATTATATTTTGAGTGGTAAATGTAACAGAAAATACAAATGGAAGACATACTAAAAATGTCATTACATTGCCTATTAGCGGTACTTCAACTGCAGGCGCATCTGTAGCTAGTTTGAGAGTTATAGTTGCTCCTGCAAGTGTAACTCCTGCAAGTATAGCAAGTGTATTTCCTAGCATTTGACCCGCGCCAAGTTTATCCATGAAAAACAATGCCATTCCTCCAAAAACTCCAAATATAGCTATCCAATCTATTTTTGAAATCTTCTCTTTCAATATCCACCCCGCAAAAATTGCAACCCATATCGGTGCAGTATATTGTAGAAGTATGGCATTAGCCGCCGTTGTCATCTTTGTCGCAACAACAAACAAAACCATCATCGCACAATAAAAAAATCCTCCAACAATCTTGTACGGTTTAAATACTATTTTCTGCCTCAAATACATCATCATCACTATAGCCGATATTCCACTTCTCATACCTGCTATGGCAAAAGGATTCCAATCTATATACTTGATGAGAACTCCACCAGTACTCCAAAGTACTCCCGCTATAACCAAGAAAATTATTGCCCTTGTTCTATTCTTCTCCAAAATTTACACCCCTCGTTTAATTTTTTCTATCCGCTTATACTATGCTTTTAACTGGTGAATCAGTCTTACTCTTTGACATTGACTTATGGTATTTTCCATTTATGATTAAAGTTATTAAACTACCTAGTACTATGAGCACGCCTATAATTTTCAGCGTACATACTGGTGATTTGTCAAATATAAAGCTCAAAGTGATAGTCAATAATCCCTCTCCAATGCCTCTTATCATTCTATATGATTCTGATTCACTCAATCTATGATCCTTAGTTGTCAAGTCTCCAAATAGCGCAGACATAGCAGTTGTGTAAATGACGCAGCCTATGTTTATTAGCGAAACAGCACCTATTAGTAAATATATCGAACTAACATTTGATACAAGAATTCCAAAACCAATTACATTTAGCAAAACACATAGTAAAAACGATACGTGCTTTTTCTTATCAGCAAGAAATCCTGATGGAATTTGTAGCAATATATTCATTACTGAAATTGCAGACCATAGTGCGGCTATTTGAGCATAGCTAAAACCTTTATAGTTCAAAAGGTATAGATTTAATAGCACACTGTAAAAAATATCCAAACATGCAAATAGTATACTCGGAATGGTGATTGCAACGATATATTTATTCAAAGCATATTGTTTTAGATGATCTAAATAATGTTTTCGAAATAACGATTTATGATTTGACTGATTCTCTTTTTCCATATTTTCTTTTGAATCTATTTTCACATTTTCAGATAGCTTTTTGGAAAATACAAATGACGCAGAGAGCCCAATTATAACTATAATAATTGGTATTTGAATTGAAAATCTCATGAGCCAAGCTGCAATAGCGGGACTTATAACTATTCCGATTGATCTGACGCTATCCATATATGCTCTCATCTGTCCTCTATTATTTTTGCCATCAGTTTGATCGTAAATAACTTTAGATATGCTTGAATTCATTAATCTATCAGCCATTCCTTCTACAAATTTTCCAGTAGCTATGAATATCTGCTGATTAAACAAGTATAGTATGTAGACTATGATATTGACCAAAATACCTAATCGCACGCTAAACTTTTCTCCAAACTTTTTTATGAAACTTGCCTGTGGTAAAAATATGACTATTCCTAGTAGCGATTGAATACCAATTATAGTTCCCAGCCACGCAGTTTTTCCACCTAAATTGTTTAATATAGCTGGTAGTATCACTTGAGACATTCCGTTTCCGATGCTATCTGCAAATATAATCACAAGTAAAGTGATAAATCCAGTATTTCGTCCCCAATTTTCTTTCGCATGAAAAATATTTTTTAGCATTACTTTTTTACTTCCCTTCTCTTGCTCGCAAATAATTTCTCGCTTCTCTCGCAGCATACATTTTCTCATTTCCTCTAGCCGCTATTTCGTAGTATTTCTTGCTATTTTCTATATCTTCTAGTTTTTCATACGTTTTTGCTAGTTGATATGCGCATTGAATCTTAAAATTTTCCTTTTTCTGATATCTATATAGTTCTTCAAATAGTTTTAATCCATCTTTTAATTCACCATTACTTATCTTATAGAGTGCCTTTTGTTCTTTTACTGACCCCAAAAACTCGTCACACTCTGGCAAACTATGAAATATATCATAAATATTTCTTGCTTCTTCATCTCTTTTGAGTTCATACAAGCATGACATCTTGCTCGCCAGCACGACTCTATAAAGTTGAGGATATTTATCAAAAATCTCTGGATTAAAATCTTCTAATATTTCTAGTGCTTTTTCAAATTCTCCCATAAGATGAAGTCCATCTGCTTCTTCTGTTCTCAATGCAAGATTAAAAAATTTGCCCGGTTTAGTTATAGCTCTATGTTCTCTAGTTCTTTTTACAAAGGCTTCCGGATCGCATTTTTTATTTAACAAATTCATTCTACTCCTTTTTATAAGCAAAGATAGTATGTAGTAGCTATCTATCGCCAATACTACAAAAATCAATAACTTTATCGGCCATGATATAGGTATGTAGTGTAGTATTATAATCATCAAAATCAAAATGCTGTAATATAAAATTTTTACCTTGGTAAATCTATTCATATTTTCATGCTCCTCATCGTGTTTTTTTATCTCTTAAATATTATACCACGTCTGCCTTACCACTTGTAAAGGTTTCACGTTTTACAAGTTTGTGAAAAAAATATCATTAGGGCTAAAAAAAGTCTGAAGTACAAGATGTTTTACCTCTTATACTTCAGACTTTTCATTAATTGATTGCAGCTTCTACTATAGCCTCTACAGTCAATCCATATTTTTTGTATAAATCTTCTGGAGTTCCCGATTCACCGAAATGATCATCTACTCCTATGCCTCTAACAATGCAAGGTTCACTCGCTGATGTTATTTCAGTAACTACACTATAGAGTCCTCCATTTAAGAAGTGATCTTCAGCTGTTACTATTTTCTTTGTCTCTCTCGCCGCTTTTATAATACACTCTTCATCTGCTGGTTTTATAGATGGCATGCTTATAACTCTAGCTTCTACACCCTTTTTTTGAAGTTCTTCTGCTGCTTCCATCATCATTGGCACTAATGCTCCATGTGCTATTAATGTTATATCATCCCCAGTTCTAAGCGTATATGCCTTTCCAGCTTCAAATGACCACTCTTCTTTGAAGTATGGAGTACATTCTTTTCTACCAACTCTTATATAAACTGGGCCTCTATGTTCTATCGCCCATTCTATAGCTTTTTTCGTCTCTATGGCATCTGAAGGTGCTAGTACTGTGAAATTTGGAAGTGCTCTCATAAGAGCTAAATCATCTAAACTTTGATGAATCGCTCCATCCATACCTATTGCCAACCCTGGGTGAGTAGATATGATTTTTACATTTTCATCAGAATAAGCTACTACCTGTCTTATTTGATCGTATGTTCTTCCAGGAGCAAAGCAGCAAAATGTACTAGCTACTGGTACATAACCCATTCGCGCAAGTCCAGCTGCCATACCAATCATATTTTGCTCTGCTATACCTGCATTTATAAATCTCTCTGGGTATTTTTCACCAAATGGATTTACTTTAGTTGCTCCACCTAAATCGCCACTTAGTACAAATACTTCACTATTCCTTCTACCAATTTCAACTAATGATTCTCCAAACTGATCTCTCGGTGCTTTTAAGTTAGGCATGACAAATCACCTCCGCATCTTTTATTTCTTTCATTGCTATTTCATACTCTTCGTCACTTAATTTCTTAGAATGCCAAGGTACAGAGTTTTCCATGAAACTTATCCCCGCACCTTTTGTAGTATGCGCAACTATTATATTCGATGCATTTTGTTTAAGTGAATTAAATCCCTTATCTATAGATTCAAACTCTTGACCATCTACCTCTATTACATTATTTCCAAAAGCTCTGAGTCTCTCTTCATAATTCGGTCTTCCAACTATTTTTTCTACACTATCATCTAGCTGAAGCCTGTTATCATCTATTATAGGCACTAATTTGTCTAGTTGAAGTTTGCTCTGTAACATGAGCGCCTCCCAGATTTGACCCTCTTGCATCTCTCCATCTCCAAGGAGAACGTAAACTTTTCCGCCCAAGTTTTTCTGTTTCTTGGCAAGGGCAATTCCAAGGCCGTATGAAAGGCCTTGGCCAAGCGATCCTGTAGAGCACTCAATGCCAGGAGCTGCATCCATGTGAGTATGCCCCTGTAATCTCGTATTTATCTGTCTGTATGTTTTGAGTTCCTCTTCTGGAAAATATCCTCTTTTCGCCATAACTGCGTAGTATCCAAGTGATGCATGACCCTTGCTTATTATAAATACATCTCTATTCAAATCTTCAACGCTTTCTGGTGAAACATTCATTTTGTTAAAGTAAAGATAAATCATAATCTCCATCGCTGAAAACGAACCACCTAAATGACCTGATTTAACTAAATACTGCGTTTCTATGCACGTTTTTCTAGTCTCTAACGCTAGTTTTTTCAATTTCTCTATCTCAAATTTCTCCACTTTAATCCCCCCGCTAATACAACCACTATGCTCCTATGAGTTTAATTATATTTCCAAGCAATATACCAACTACTCCGAAGTCAGCATCTGAGAATGTTGTTCCTGCGAATCCCAAATCTCCAAGTACTGGCATAAGTAATACTGGCAAGAATGTAATCAATAATCCATGTGCAAATGCACCTATTATTGCGCCTCGCTTTCCACCAGTTGCATTTCCAAATACTCCAGCAGTCGCTCCACAGAAGAAATGAGGTACAACACCTGGTAGTATGATTACTGCATTCAAGCTACCTAATAAAAACATTCCAACTATACCACCGAGGAAACTTGACAAGAATCCTATCAATACTGCATTTGGAGCATATGGGAATACTACAGGGCAGTCTAGTGCTGGTTTTGCATTTGGTACTATTTTCATGGAAATTCCTGTAAATGCCGGAACTATTTCAGCTAGTACTAGTCTAACACCCTGTAATATGATATAAACTCCACCAGCAAATGTAATTGCCTGTATTAATGAAAATACTAAGAAGTTTTGTCCACCACTTAAGTTTGTCTCTACATAATTCGAACCACTAGCTATTGCAACTACAAAGTAACAAACAGCCATAGTAAGTGATATTGCTACTGAGCTATCTCTAAGGAATGATAAACCCTTTGGAAACTCCATCTCCTCCGTAGATTTGGAACCTTTACCAACTAGCTTCCCTATAAATGCAGCTAGTATATATCCTGTCGTTCCAAAATGCGCAAATGCAACATCATCTGTCCCTGTTATTTTTTTCATAGTTGGCTGAGCAAGTGCTGGGAATACTGCCATTATTATTCCCATTATTATTGAACCAACTGCTATAAGTGCTACTCCATTTAAACCACCGACAACCAATATGATTGCAACCATACAAGACATGTATAGAGTATGGTGTCCTGTGAGGAATATATATTTTAGTTTTGTAAATCTTGCAATCAATATGTTTGTAAGCATACCAAATACCATTATAAGTGCAGTAGCTGTTCCGTATTTGCCAAGTGCCATTGCAACTACAGCTTCATTGTTCGGTACAACTCCACTAACGCCAAATCCTTCTTGAAACATTACTCCGAAATGAGATAGAGCTCCTACTACTATCCCAGCTCCACCGCCAAGTACCAAAAATCCAAGTATCGTCTTAATAGTTCCTTTAATAATATCTGATGATGGTTTCTTTTGAGCAATCAATCCCACTAATGCAATCAAACCCACTAGAATTGCCGGGACACTTAAAATATCGAGTATCAATTTTAACATAATTACTGCTCCCCCTTTTTATCTCTTGTTTGGCAAATTTAAAATATGCCTTGACCCTTTATAAAATTAGATAATATTATCTATAGAATCCCCTTGTCTTTAAGTGCATTTTCAATCTTTTCCTTCAATTCGGCCTTATCTATCATGCTATTTAATGAAATAGTTGTTCCTAGCCCTTCTAAATTGCTAGCTATATCTCTAGTTCCAACGTAAAAATCCGCTTTGATTCCACCCGCACTAGATAAATCTGAGTGATCAACACTAACTCCTTCTACGCCAAGTTCTTTTAGCACGTTTTTTATGTTCATCTCAATCATAAAACTACTTCCAAGCCCTGATCCGCAACACACCAATATTTTCATTTTTATTTCCTCCTTAAATTTCTTCTCTTGAATGTTTTTTTATTATTTTTAAGACTTCATTTTTATCACTTGATTTCATTATTGTAGCTAAATCTTCGCCTTCCATAAATAAGTTCATAAGCTGTGACAACGCCTTTAAATGGCTTGTACTGTCTTTAGCTGCTAATGTCACTATAAGTTTCACCGGATCATTTAGCTCACTTCCAAATTCCACAGGCTCTTTCAATGTTATAAGACTCATTGACAAGTCATTCACTCCATCTTCTGGTCTTGCGTGCGATAGTACTATCCCCGGAGCAACTACCATATACGCACCTAACGTCTCGAAGTTATTAAATATAGCTTCTACATATGTCTTCTCTATCGAGTTTTTTTCAAGTAATACATCAGCCCCTTCATTAATAGCCTCTTTCCAATCAGCCACTGCTACGCCTAATTTTATCGTTTCTCGGCATAATAAGTCTTTTAGCATGTAAATCTTCTCCTCTATCTTCAGTTTTTCATCACTTTGCTTTAAAATATACAAAAAATCATAAGCCAATTGAGCTTTATCTGAAATATCAGCATATTTTAGCGTCGCCTCTATCAATTTCTTTACCTTTTTCTCTACTGCACTTTCCTTGCGATTGTATTTTGGCTTCAAATATTTCTCTAGATATTTCAAGTCTTTCTGCAAAAGCATTGCATTAACTTTGATATACTCACTTTTTTCCATACCTGAAATTTCAACTGTAGATATAATTTCATCGTAGTCTAGATTTTTGAGTTCATATTTTTGTCTACTAGATAATGTCTTTACTACCTCACAGTCAAATTTGTTTGATATTTGAGTCGCAAGCATTTGCGCTGTACCTAAACCTGTTGCACAAAACAATACTATTTTTTTCTTTGATTTTTGTGGTAATTTTTTTGCTCTTTCAAGAGCTGCCCCGAAATGTAATGTCAAATAAGCTATTTCATGATCATTTATGTTTTTTCCTATATACTCTTCAAGATGTCTACACACCCATCTAGTGTGATGAAATAGTTCTTTGTAATTCTTGTAAATACTCTCAAACATTGGATTTTTAAGTTTCAATCCATATTGAATTCTATATAGTGATGGTCTTATGTGCCTGATTAGATTTTCAATCATTTCCATTCGATCTTTCTCTACTCTCACCCCATAGAGCGTCTCTATATCTTCTAACATAATTTTTGCAATTGCCATTAGTTCGTCTTCTTCAACGTTTTCGCTATCAGTAACCTTTGTCCCAAGCAAATGCATAGCTATATAGTAAATTTCATCCTTTGGAACTTCTATCTGAAATGTACTCTCTATTTTTAATATCATTTCATGTGCTACTTTGTATTCCTTAGTACTGCAAATTCCCTCAAGAGATACCTCTGGAAGGCAAATTTCTTTTTGCAATTGTATTCTCTTTATCATAAGGGCTATATGTGTTATAAGATTTCCATATCCCTCATCTGTAAAATTTCGCTTCAATTTATTTTCTGCCATTCTTATAAGTCCATTTAAAAAATCAATATCGAAATCTGAGAACAATGTGTTGAATTTAACGTTACTAATTTTACTCCTTGCAACTTTAAAATTCATATAGCTAAATATTTCTTCAAGATCGACATTTCCATACGTTATGTCTAATATTGCGCGTCTCCTGTCCATTTCCCTGCCTTCAATGTAAATTCCAATTCTAGGCTTTCTTATCAATTTCAAATTGAAAGATTGAACTTTTTCTTCTATATAGTTCAGTTCTTTCAATATAGTGTTTTTAGAAAGTCCAAAATAGTCTTGAAAGTATCCAATATTGAGTGGTTCTTCACTTTCAAGTAATTTGAAAAATATTAGGTTTCTGCGCTCTTCTCTTGAATAATAATATTGAGGGGTATAGCCTGTGTTGTAAAATGTTTTTAGATTCTTATCAAGTTCTTCATTTTTATCTAGACAAACTCCTCTTTCTCTATCTCTTTTGAGCCCTTCAAGCCCGCTATAATCAAGATAGTCTTGAATTTTGTCAAGATCGTATCGAATAGTTCTCTCACTAACTTTAAATCGCTCTGATAGTGTCTGATAATCTACATAACTATCCTCTCCAAGTAAAAATTGAATCTCTTCCAAATGTCTTTTACTCAAATCCATATACTCCACTCCTTTAATCAATTTCTGATGTGAAATCGATTACATCTTCATTTTATATTCTTTTTTCTGTATCGTATAGCTCCAGCTCTTTCATAATGTTTTTGCAAAAACTGAACCTTTCACTTCATTATACTACATGGAATATTGATAAATTCATCGTTTATCCTGCTTCTATTTTTTATTTTCACAATCTTGACATACATGGTATAGTAAAAGTGGTAGAAGGTAATATAATGGTTAATCGTATTAAAAAAGGAGTTGGGTTTGCTTGATAAAAGGTATTTTAACTGATATGGACGGCACTATATTGAATTCTGAAGGTAAATTGTCGCCATATACAAAATCAGTATTGAAAGAAGTATTAGATAACGGAATAAAATTAGCAGTTGCCAGTGGACGATTTTTCCCTAGCATACACGACATATTTAAAGAATTTGATGAAGAAATTATATATACATGTAACAATGGAACATGGATAGAAAATTCTTCTAGAACGAAAGTTTATCACAAGAGTATATTTAGCATTGATGAAGTAAAAAGAATATTCGCCATCTCTAAAAAACTTACAAAATCAGGTTGCTTTGTATGCACTCCAAATGAAGCTATAGCAGATCAGCACTACCCTTATATCGAAAAAGAATTTAAAGTAAGCGATGCTCGTCTCATAGTTGTAGATGATTTATTCTCCATCGATGAAGAAATCACTAAAATAACTATCTGTGTTTTAGAAGATATAAACGCTCTATCTAAATCATTTAAAGAAGAGCTCGGCGATGACTATGTAGTTGTGATAAGTGGTGATGTGTGGTTAGATATAATCAAAAAAGGTGCTTCTAAGGCCAATGCTTTTCCTATTCTTCACGATGAACTCGGAATAAAGGCTGAAGAAATGCTTATTTTTGGAGATTATGACAATGACATACCAATGCTAAAGATGTCACCAAATAGTTTCGCAATGGCAGATGC
>JAOAQY010000047.1 GCA_025210965.1 Tissierellales bacterium | reverse complement strand
TTCCACTTTTTCAACAGACAAGAAATTTGGATCGTCTGTTGAAGGAGTAGTACTAGATAAATTTACATCAGATGTTTTTGATGAAATAAGTGAAGGATTTAAATCAGAAACCCTTTTTGAGAATATAAAAGAATTTATATAATCATAGAAAAGTTTTTCGCGATAGGAACTTGAAGCAGAAGTTATATCGGCGATATTTAAGGCAGTTATGGTTCCTGTTATAGGAGAAGCCTCTATAGCAGAGATAGTATCTGTGCTTTCTACGATTTCACCAAGTTTAGAATCATTGATATTTACGATAAGGGTATCTGGTGTGATATCTATACTTTCAGTTTGAGTATCATCAGAAGCATAACTAGAAACGTAAAGTGGTATGGATTCTAAAAGGGGTGTAGAACTATTTTCATTGTCAGTGTCGATAGATCCTAAATCTAAACTTATACCTTTTCCGACTATTGTACCACTACCTTCAATTAGTTCTTTGTTTTGGTAGGTATCTATTGGCAAAATATGAACAAATCCTGAGTTATCTTTTATTTCAATTTCTGAATTTGCATATGTTTGCTCTAGTCCATAAATTGGTACACCTACGTTGTTTGTAAATGCAAGGGTGACACCGTGTTTTTCCTCAAATTGTACGAATTTTTTCTGAAGTTTTTCGAGCTCAGAGCTATCAGAGATATCTACATAAGCTTCAGATTTCAGAAGCTCAAGATTATTTTTTAAATTAGAAATTTTTGCTTTTTCATAGTATTTTGTCAAAAATATTTGGCTGAAAGCTAGTTGTACGCTAAGTAATCCAGCAATTAGTATTAATGTAGCTGTAAATATTTTCAATACTATACTTTTTCTTTTCATGAATTCACCTCGAATTTATATCCTACTCCAAATATTGTCTTTATGTGCTGCGATGAAGTACCTAGATGTTTTCGAAGCTTTTTTATATGAGAGTCAACTACCCTGTTTTCACCCCAAAAATCATAACCCCACACTTCTTTTAGTATAGTTTCTCTACTTAAAGCTATATTTTGATTTTGTATCATATATAGCAGAAGTTCATATTCTTTAAAAGTCAAAGAAAGTTCTTTTCCATCTAGAAAAACTTCACGTGATAGTGTCCGAATTTCTATATTATCTGCTTTAACTAAATTTGAGGAATTTATGTCGCCTTGTAATCTATTTAATAAATTTTTACATTTTGCAACTAGAATAGCTGGGCTAAATGGCTTAACTACGTAGTCATCAGCTTTTAAATCATAACCTAGTAACTGGTCATCTTCATCGCCACGAGCAGTCATTATAACTATAGGGACGTCAGAAGTTTTTCTTATTCTACGGCATACGCTCCAGCCGTCTATTTTTGGCATCATTATGTCTAGCAGTATTAAGTCAACTTTGTTCGATTCAAATAGTTCTAGACCTTCCTCACCATCTTTAGCTTCTAACAAAACAAAGCCTTCATGAGCAAAAAAATCTTTTATAATTTGACGAATCTGTTGTTCATCTTCAATTATCAATATAGTTTGATTCATGTTTATCACCTTTCTCAATTAAGTGTAAATAAAAAGCGTACCAGACACCAAACTCGAAACTAGATGTCTAGCACGCCTTAAGTATTTTAGTATCTACTATAAATATACCTTAAAATTGTGCCCAATATGTGTTTTTAATGATATTAATTCAACCCACCTAAATGGTCAAAGGGAAACAATCGAAAAACAGCTTCACCTCTAACAGCCTCAACCTTTACAGGCCCCATCTGTCTGCTATCAAAGCTACCACTTCTATTGTCACCAACTACAAATACATATCCGTTAGGGATGTCCCACTCAGATACACTATTGTAAGAAAGGGTCTTAACATCAGAAGTTAAATAACCTTCGTCTAATAGCTCGTCGTTTATAAAAAAATGACCATTTTTTATAGATATATGCTCACCACCAAGTCCTATTATACGTTTTATGTACAATTTACCCGGTTCAACAGGTGAGTCTAAAATAACTATATCTCCGCGATTTGGCTCTGATATGAAATACTCCAATTTATTAACCATTAATCGGTCATCATCGTGTAATGTAGGATACATAGAGGCGCCATCAACTTGAACTGGTTGAAATAAAAAAGTTTTGATAAGAAAGGCAACGGCAAGTGCTTTAGCTATAACACTTATCCAGTCTAAAACTTCACTTTTTAGTGATTTGTTCATATAAAAACCTCCCTAAAGTCTAATCGTAAGTACATTATATCCTAATTATATAACAGAGTGAAAAGAATTTTATGAAAAGAGTATGTGAAAAACTACCTAGGTAGTGTGACAGTAAATACTACGCCACTATCAGTATTTTCACAAAAACTATTTCCGCCATGGAGATTTATTATATTTTTTACTATGGCAAGACCAAGACCATGTCCACCATTTGATCTACTTCTAGAACTATCTAATTTATGGAATGAATCCCATATTTTATTTAGCTCTGATTCGGGTATGTGAGAACCTGTATTGAATACTGAAATATGGATGAAATTTTTCGACAAACTCAATTTCAGCGATAGATTATTAGGAGAATCTATATTTTTTAAAGCATTGTCAATGAGATTAGATATTGCTTTTTCAAGTTGATGAGAATCTACATCTGCTATTATATTTTCATCTGGAATTTGTAGTTTAGATATTACAGAGTGCTCAGCAAATGATAGGGTGTACTTAGAAAAAATAGTTTCTAAAAGAGTATTTAAACTCGTAGATGTTTTATTTAGCTTTATACCACCAGATTCATACTTTGAAAGTTCTAGTAGCTCTTTAACTATATTGTCCATTTTTATAGATTCATCGTAGATAATATTATAGTATTCATTTAGGTCTTCTTTAGATTCTACGATTTCGTCTTTTAACCCCTCGGCATAACCCTGTATGAGTGAAATTGGTGTTTTCAAATCGTGAGAGACATTGGCAATAAACTCTCGTCTCATCTTTTCTAAAGTTTTTTCCTTTTCAATGTCAGCTTGGAGTTTGGCATTTTGAGATTGAAGAATGTATATTTTTTTTTCAAGGTATTTTGAAAGGAAAAAAGCCATTATAAGTCCAATTATGAGCATTACGGCTGAAAATTTCATGTAAAACAGTTGAGTGGTTTTAGCGCTGTCTGAAATATTATCTATAGGAGTTTCGAGTACAATGTATATTCCGTTAGAATAGCGTATATACAAAAGATATTCTAAAGCCCATCTTGGATGAGTATACACAGAGTAGATATCACCATAGTCATGAGCCTTTTTTAAATTAGCAGATAAGTCAGAACGGTCATTTGAATTTCTTCCCATGCCATTTGTAGAATTTCTGCCCCTAGAGAGAGTATTCATATTGCCACTTTGAGAGCCATAGAACCACTGATTATCATCGCTATATAGATAAATTTCAAAGCCAGAGATACTTTTTATTTTATCTATAGATGACATCCAATCATCTGAATCGAGTGCAATGCTCACAGAATCTGCAGTATCATATAATTGTGATTTTTTTTCGTTTTGGTAGAAGCTATCAAGAAAAAATACGTTGAATACAAGAAGACCTACTAATGTAGAACAAACAAACAATGTAAAAAATAAAAATAATTTTTGTCTCAACTTTGTATTCATGAAATCACCTCAAATTTATAGCCTACACCCCTAATGGTTTTGATATAATCACTTTCAGATGCCAATTTTAGACGGAGTCTTTTTATATGAGTATCAACAGTTCGTTCATCTCCAAAATAATCATAACCCCATACATGGTTTAGTATTTGCTCTCGGCTGAGAGCTATGTTTAAATTTTGAGTAAAGTATAGAAGTAAATCATATTCTTTTGGACTTAAGTCAAGGATTAAACCATCGAGACTGACTTCGTGTGCATTCGAATCTATTATGATATTTCCAAATTCTAGTTTGGTGTTTTCTTTATTGTATCTTTTTAATAGTGCATGTATCCTAGCTATTAAAATTTTGGGGCTAAATGGTTTTGTGAGGTAGTCATCTACACCAAGTTCAAATCCAAATAATTGATCTATTTCTTCACCTCTAGCTGTTAACATTATTATAGGAACTCTAGATGTATTTCTTATTTCACGGCAGACAGTCCAGCCGTCTAGTTTTGGAAGCATGACATCTAAAAGGATAAGATCAATATTATTTTCGTAGAAAAGTTCAAGACCAATTTCACCGTCTTCGGCTTCTATAAGTGTAAAATTTTCTTTTTTTAAATAATCATACACAAGTTTTCTGAGTCTACTTTCATCTTCTATCATCAAGATATTCAATTTCAATCACTCCTATTTACTAAGTTTATGATTTTGTTTAACAAAAATACACATAAAACTAATTAAATTATACCCATCGATTGAAGTTATAGCAAAGTAAAAAAATCATGAGAAAAATTTCCATGAAATTGAATACAGTAAATGCTTAGAGCATAATCAAATATAAAAAATAAAGTAAAAAAACACTAATGAAGTTTTATATTGATGCCGTTAATAATATAGAGTTTGTGAGTAAATTAGCACATTCTAGTGAAAGATTAGTAGAATTATCACAATGCTTGCAAAAAGAAGTGAAAAAGTTTAAAATATAATTATCACAATAATTATATTCAAAACAAATTTGTATTGAGAAGTATTATTAATGGACGTAGAAGGTTTCTACGTTAGATACCTTTTCCCATATAGGTACCCTTGTCGAATGGCAGGGGTATTTTTTTGCGCAAAAAAAGACTCGTCATTGCTATGGGGTGGTTTGTATGGAAAAAAGGTATTTTCAGCAATGAAACAAGTCTTTATACCACTATATAATAAAAAATTTCAAAAAAAACTAAAATCGCGATTAAAGTAACACTGATGATTTAAAAAAACTTTAACAATTCGTTGTCAGCGAAACTCAAATTAGAAACGCAATTAAATGCTAGTTAAAAGCAAAAAAATGATATATAGTATTTTTTGCTTTTTGTGTATTTTTTGCATTTTTTTGCTTTTATATAGCTATTAACTAGTTTTTAAATAGTTTTTTTAGATATATGGCTTTTCAGTTGCCTAAAAAATTTTAGAAAGCTTTTCAAAATATTTTAAATAGTCTTTTAAAGACTATTTAAAATTGTTTAGTTTATCTAAAATCGTTTAGAAACTTTTGAGCATTGGATGCTTTTAAAAATTTCTTTACAAGAGGTGGTTCCTCACTCAAAACTTTGATAGAATCTACCAGAGTTGGTCTAGAATTGTGATAAATAATACCAAGAGGTATTTGGTCATTACTATTTGTAGCTAGCTTAAAGGCTTCAGCTTTGTCGCTTGGGTCGTAATCATCACCAAGTATATAGGTGTGATCTTTGTACCATTTAAATGTGTTTACTTTGTTGAAACTAACACATGGCTGGAATACATCTATTAGAGCGTAACCTTTGTGATTTGATGCAGCTATTATCATTTTTTTCAAATGCTCAGGATTTCCGGAGAAACTTCTAGCTACAAAACTCGCACCAGAAGCTATGGCAAATGCGATTGGATTTAGAGCTTCTGTATATACGCCATCAAATTGCATAGATGTTTTTTGTCCCTTCTGTGTAGTTGGAGATCCTTGTCCTTTTGTCAATCCGTATACTTGATTGTCATGCACTATGTGTACGATATCTATATTTCTTCTCATATTGTGTATCATGTGGTTCCCACCTTCACCATATGAATCACCTTCACCTGTACATACAAATATTTTTAAGTCTTTATTTGCAACTCTTATTCCGAGCATTGGAGGAATAGCTCTTCCATGAAGACCATTAAAAGCATTTGCATTTATATAGTGAGGAAGTTTACCAGCCTGTCCTATGCCAGAGCCTATAACCACTTCATGTGGCATTAAATTCATTTCTACTAGTGCATCTTTTAGAGTATCTAGTATGGCAAAATCGCCACAACCAGGGCACCATGTGTTTTCTGCATCAGATTTAAACAAATCCTTGTGAGTTTTTGCATCCATTATATCAAAACCTCCTTTTCGATAAATTCTATGATTTCTTCGAAAGTTAATTGTCTTCCATCATAGCGCAATAATTTATGAGTCACATCCAAACCAGTTTCAGCTCTCATATATTTAGCAAATTGACCTGTAAAATTATGCTCTATATCAACTATATTTTTGGATATAGCTGAGTATTTTAACAATTTTTTAGTAGGAAGAGGCATTATATCGCTGAAGATTAAAGCACCTATAGAATATTTTGATTGCAGATAATCCACAGCTTCACTAATTGGGGATAACACTGAACCAAAGCCTATTAGTAGAGTTTCAGGATTTTTACAACCGATATAAGTAGGTTCTATTAATTTTTCGCGTACCCATTCTAATTTTTTAAATCTTTTTTTCATTTGAGCTATGACCATATCGATATCTTCTGTAGGGTGACCGTATTCATCGTGTTCGTGGCTATCAGCAATTTCTACAAGCGAATCAAATAGACCTGGTATGATTCTAGGAGAAACGCCATCTTCTGTTATTTCATAGCGCTTATAAACCTGTCTTAGCAAATCATTTGATGCAAAATAACGTTCTATTGGAATCCTACTAAAATCAAAATCATCTACAGTCATTGTTGAATCTGCTAAGAATTGATCGCTCAAAATTATGACAGGCAATTGAAACAACTCTGCTAAATTCAAAGCCCTTTGAGTATCGTAGAAACACGATTCTACACTTGTTGGAGCTATAATTATTTTAGGAAATTCACCATGTCCGATATTTAGTACAAAAGAAAGATCTCCTTGAGCGGTTCTCGTAGGGAGTCCAGTAGCGGGACCTGGCCTTTGAACATTTGCTATAACGATTGGAATTTCAGCTACGCCAGAGAAACTTATGCTTTCACTCATAAGCGCAAGCCCACCGCCAGAAGAGCCAGTCATGGCCCTAATGCCAGCGTAAGAAGCTCCTAGAGCTGATTCTATAGCGGCTATTTCATCTTCAGCTTGATCCACTACTATATTGGCTTCTGATTGTTTTTTTGATAGATAAGTCATTATGCTCGTACTAGGGGTCATGGGATACGCGCTGTAAAATGAAACTCCGCCAGCTAGAGCGCCTAGTGCGATAGATTCGTTTCCATTTATCATTATTGTACTCTGATTTGGTGAATTTATACTGTCAAATAGAGTTGGAGCTATCCCATAGCCCAAAAAGAAACTTTTTCTATTTAAATCAGCTTTTATAGAATCACTAAAGAATTCATCAAAAATATTATAGACACTTTCATGTGGCAAATCAAAAGCTTTAAATACACAGCCAGCAAATGCGGCGCTGAGAATATGTTTGAATTTAAGACTACGCCCCTCAGATTTTAGTGGCAGAAAAATAATTTCATTTGAGTATGTGGTCATGTCATTTAAACTGTCATCTGCAAATATTTTTCCATCTGTTTTTAAGTCCTTTTTGTGAAGTTCTAATGATTCTCTGTCAAAAGCCAGTATCAAATCAAACTTAGATTTAGGTGCTGATATAGGCGCATCGCCGAATCGGATTTGTATGAAATTGTGACCACCTCTTACTCTAGACATATAATTTTTATTAGAGAGAAGATAATAGCCTTCTCTTTGTAGAATCTTTGTAAGTAGCTTGCTTAGAGTTATGAGACCGTCTCCAGCACTGCCAGCTATGAGTATATTGTAATCCATAAAGGTCCCTCCTTTAATTTTGAAATTATGGGAATTTATCATTACAAAACATACCCTAAAAAATAATTTGCAATCATTTCAATTTACTATATAATGAAAAGAAGGAAAGAGGGATGAGTTTTATGGAGAAAGAAAGGTCAATAGGCAAAGAATTTGCGATAGGGTATTTTCACTTCGGAAAATTAATGGATGAAAAATTGGAAGAGAACAATATCAAAATTCGAAAGGGTCAGACGAGATTTTTAGTAACGATATATAGAAATGAAGGTATGACGCAAAAGGAGCTTGGGGGGCTGTTGCGCGTTGAAAAGGCTACCACTACAAAGGCTGTTAGAAAATTGATAGATATGGGATATGTCTACAAAAATGAAGATGAAGTGGATAGGCGAAATTATAGATTGTATATGACTGATGAGGGAAAAAAAGTAGTTCCATTGTTGGTAGAGATCAGAAAAGAGATTAATAATCAAGCGCTAAAGGATTTTTCTGATGATGAAAAAGAAATGTTTTTCAAATTTTTAGATAGAATTAATAATCATTTGGTAGAATGATTTTAACTAGTAGTGGACGAGGGGGATGACCAATATGAAAATGATAGATTTACATTGTGACACTATACTAAGACTTTATGGAGAAGATCCAAGTCAAAACTTAATGAGAAACAATTTTCACGTGGATTTGGAAAAACTTAAAAATAGTGATAGCTTAGCTCAGTTTTTTGCCCTATTTATAGATTTAGAAGAGACTAGAAAAAATGGCAAAGATCCGTGGATAGAGTATATGGGTATGCACTCTAGATTTGCAAGTGAAATGATGGCGAATAAAGATGCTATAACACTTGCAATGAATTCAAGTGAAATGGAGCACAATGAAAAAGAAGGTAAGATAAGTGCGTTTTTGACAGTTGAAGAGGGCGGAATAATAGAGGATCAGATTGAAAGATTGGATACTCTTCATGACATGGGAATCAGACTCATCACACTTACGTGGAACTATATAAATAGCATAGGTTATCCCAATGGAGAAGAGACAAATACATTTGGGCTTAAACCATTTGGAAAAGACGTAGTGGAAAAAATGAAAGAAAAGAAAATGATAGTGGACGTGTCACATCTTTCGGATGCAGGATTTTACGATGTAGCAGATATATTGAAATCACCATTTACTGCTAGTCATTCAAGTGTTAGAGCTATTCGAAATCATGGACGAAACCTTACAGATGATATGTTAAAAACTATAGGTAATACAGGTAGTATAGTTGGAGTAAATTTCTGTCCATTTTTCTTGACGGATGAACCATATATGCAAAGTGTAGATGCTTTGGTTAAGCATATAGATTATATGGTAAATACAGCGGGAATAGAAGCTGTGGCTCTTGGAACTGATTTTGATGGTATTTATGGAGAAATGGAAATAGAACATATTGGAGAAATGAGTAAACTATATGAGGGATTAAAACGTATAGGTTATGGTGAAGATAAAATAGAAAGAATTTGGAATTTAAATGCAAAGAGATTTATAAAGGATGTACTTGGATAATTAGCGTAAAGTGATGTTTTGTAGAGGTTTTTTAAAATACCCCTATGAAAAACAAATGTATACGGTTATAATAGAGATAATTATCAAAAAATAATTATGAAAATTATTAATTTTATAGAAAAGAAGGAGATAAAAAATGTATGACCTGGTTGAAGCCATAGATTTGAGAAGATCGGTTAGAAAATTTGAACAGAAACCATTAGAAGAGAGTGAATGCGAAGAGATACAGCGGATTATAGAGACTCTAAAGCCGATTTCTGAAGAGGAAGAGGTTTATTTAGAACTCATAACGGATGGATCAAGCGTATATGATAATTTTGGAGGATTGCTAGATCAATACTTTAAAGTAAAGGCACCTGCTTATATTGCAATAAGTGCCAAAAAATCACTTCACTATTTGGAAAATGTGGGATATGTAGGAGAAGCTCTAGTTTTAGAACTTACTCGTAGAAAATACGGGACATGCTGGGTTGGCAATATAGATAGAGATGCTGTATCGGATGTTGTTGATTTAAAGGATGAATATGAGTATGTTATAACTATAGCACTTGGAATGCCTGAAGAAGAGATTCGATGGGAAATAGAACCTGAGCGAAAAAATAGGAAGAGCTATAAGGCATTTGTAAAAGGAGACTTTGATGCTGATATGATTCCAATTTTTAAATCTATAGAAAAGGCTCCATCATCTATGAATAGTCAACCATGGCTTTTGTTAGCAGAAGGATCAGACATACATTTTTATATGAGAAATACGAATATATTTACAAAGAAAATGCTTACGAAATTGAACAAAGTAGATGTAGGTATTGCGATGAAACACTTTGAATCCGAGTTATTAGAAATCGGAAGAGAGATAAAATGGTGTAATTTAGATAAGAAAAAGTTTATGACGGCTTCTTATTGTTATACGGCGAAGTGCTGATTTTTATATTAGTCAATTTTCAAATTATTTGACAAAGAGGTATAGTTGCTTTAAATTATGAAATATAACTAGAAATAAGGCTATCTCGGCAGATTTGCAAGATAGCCATTTATATTTGATATAGTTTCACGAAGTGGTATTAGATTTATAGTAATGGGGGATAATGATGAATGAAATAGGAGTAGTTTGCGGTAGATTCCAAGTTTTACATAATGAACATATGGATTATATCTTGGGAGCAAAAGCTGAGTGCAAAAAGATAATAGTTGGAATAGCTTCACCAGATAAACTTAGATCACCAGAGGAAAAAACGGATTTGAACAGAAGTAAATTAGCGGCTAATCCATGTAACTATTTTGAGAGAATGAACATGATTGAATTGGCTCTTAGAAATAATGGACTGACGGATGAGGAATATAGTGTTGTACCATTTCCGATTGGCGTTCCAGATTTGATTTTGAATTATACTCCCGAAGACGCAGTATATTACTTTACCATATATGATGAATGGGGAAAAGAAAAAGTAAAGAGAGTCGGTGGTTTAGGACTGAAAACTAAAGTATTATGGGATGATAGAGTTAAAGGAGTATCTTCATCAAAAATCAGAGAATTGATTTTTGATAATTCTGATTGGAAGCATTTAGTACCTGAGAGTACATATGAATACATTGTAAATCAAAATATAGATAAACGTATCGTGGAGCTGATGAATAGAATATAAAGTAAGGCGAAGTGCTAAATTTTAAAACAAAAATAGATAGCTTGAGATGTTTTATCTCCAGCTATCTATTTTTGTTTTCTTATTGCAATTCGCAATCAAGGCTCCAGTATATTCCATATTGGTCAATTACTGAACCGAATTTAGAACCCCAAAACATATTGTCCAAAGGCATTATAATTTCGCCATTTTTTGCAAGTTGATCGAAAATTATTTTTTGATCGCTTATATCGTCAAAATTTAAAGTCAAACTTATATTATTTCCTCTTTTATAAGAACCATCAACTGAGTCAGATATGAAGAGTTCATTTCCATCGAATTTAAGGCAGGAATGCAAAATCTTATCAGAATGCTCTGCTCCTTTTAAAAAGTCAGGTAAATCAGGAGCATCACCATATTTCATCATGTATGTTATTTGGGCATCAAAAATATCCTTATAGAAATTTATTGCTTCATTTGCACAACCTTCAAAATTTAAATATGCTATTAGCTTCATTTCTTAAGCATCTCCTTTTCGAATTATTTAATCACAGTGTAGACTTACCCTAAATTTATAGAGTAAAACCAGAAAGAAGGCTATCTCAGCAAACATGCGAGATAGCCTCTTTCTGTCTAAGGAGGTTTTAACTATAAATGGCTATGGAAGCGGCAAAAGCAAACAAACCATTATTGGAGAAATCTAAAGGCTGACTTTTAAAAGAAAACCGAAAAACTAAAAACGATCCGAACAAAAAAGGATTCCTCAAAACTGCCGCTTCCTTACTACATTATAGATATACCCACGATTAATTTAGATAAACTTAAAAACCTTAAAATTATGTAATCAAAGCTTATGGTAAAATTAAGATAAAATGTTCTGCCGAAAGGGTATAATAAAGTAAGAAAAATAAATACATTGTATTTTGAAATAGGAGGTAAGAACATGTTGATTGTAAATACTGAAACAATAGTTGGAAAAGAAATAGTAGAAGTTCTTGGAATGGCACAGAGGAGCACTATTAGAGCGAAGCATATGGGAAAAGATATAATGTCTGGATTTAGACAACTAGTAGGTGGAGAAATGACGGAATATAGAGAAATGCTTGAAGAGGCTAGACAAATAGCTTTAGATAGAATGATAGCACAGGCAAAAGATATGAATGCAGATGCTGTTGTTAATGTTAGATTTTCAACATCAGCGATAATGCAAGGCGCTGCAGAAATATTAGCATATGGCACAGCAGTAAAATTGAGATAGATATAATTATTTTTTGATTGAATGAAAAGAACTTGAAAAAGTTCTTTTTTTATATTAGAATTGGTATATACAACATAACAACATATAAAGTGAGGTATGATATGAAAAAAGTAAATCCAAATAGTCCGATGCCACTTTATTATCAGATAAAAGAGAGCATACTTAGTATGATAGATGAGGGTATTTTTGAGGAAGGAGACTTGATTCCACCAGAAAGAGAACTTTGTGAGAAGTTTGATGTGAGCCGAATGACTGTAAATAAAGCTATAATGACATTGGTAAATGAGGGAGTTCTATATAGACAGCAGGGAAAAGGTACATATGTTTCAGAGCAAAAGATAAAACAAAGCCTAGAGGTAAAAGGATTCAGTGAGCAAATGAGGGAAAAAGGGCTTGAAAGCGAGACAAAGCTTTTGGGATTTGAAGAAGTTGAGGCAAATTCAAATCAAATAAAAAAATTAGAACTTGAAAGTACAAAAGCTAAACTCATAGAGATAAGTAGACTTCACATTATTGAAGGCGAACCATTTGCACTTGAAATAGTATATATACCAAGATCACTGTGCCCAGATTTGAAGAAAGAAGACGTAGAGGGACGGTCACTTTATGCGGTGCTAAAGGAGAAATACGATTACGAGCCAGCTAGAGCAAAGCAAACCATAGAGCCTATAGAGCTAAATGATTATGAGAGTGTTACACTAAATCAATGTTTTGGAGCATTGGCTCTAAAATTTAGAAGACTTACATTTTTAAATGATGGAAGACCATTTGAATATACTAGAGAAGTTTACAGAAGTGATAGATTCAAATACGAGATAGAGCTAGATTAAAAGCTAGATCAAAAGCTAGATCAAAAACTAGATTAGAAATTAGGAGGTAATGATGAGAGTTATAGTAGTGGAAAATTATGAAGAGATGAGTAAAAAGGCAGCGCTCATGATAGCGAGTCAATTATATCTAAATCCAAAGAGTGTATTAGGTCTTGCAACGGGTTCTACACCTGTTGGTATGTATGAAGAGCTGATAAGATTGTACGAGAGCGGTGAGATAGATTTTTCGCAGGCGATGAGTTTTAATTTAGATGAGTATTATGGTATATCTAAGGACAAAAAGCAAAGCTATCATAGCTTTATGAAAGAGACATTTTTTGACCATATAAATATTCCAGAGGATAAGAGATTTATACCAGATGGATTAGCAGAAGATGTGGAGAACGAGTGTAGAAATTATGATAAAAGCATAATAGAGATGGGCGGAATAGATATTCAAGTGCTAGGAATAGGGGTAAATGGACATATTGGATTTAACGAACCAAATATAAATTTTGAGGCAAAAACTCATTTAGTGAATTTAGATGAGCAAACTATAAAAGACAATGCAAGGTTTTTTGATTCTATTGATGAAGTACCAAGGCAAGCCATAAGTATGGGAATGAAAACCATAATGCAGTCTAAAAAAATAGTACTGCTTGCGAGCGGCAAAAATAAAGCAGATGCCATACAAAAAACTATAGAAGGAAAGATTACTTCTGATCTGCCAGCTAGCCTTCTTCAGATTCACAAGGATGTAGTCATCATAGTCGACAAAGAAGCAGGAGAAAAGCTAAGCCGAAGAGATATCTAGGAATGATAAAAAATTATTAGTAACAAAGTTTACTTTTGGGCAAAGTATACTAGTAACAAAGATTACTAGTATACGCTAGTCATGATAGATTAGATTCTAATAGGTGATGAATTGAAATCAAAACCACTTATTACAACAAGTGGTTTTTAAAATTACAAACTTATATAAATCAATTTTTAAGCCAAGGAATACATCGGGGACGGCACCTGATCTGTGTTTGATTTTTAACAAAGTCAGGTCCGTCCCCGACGTGTTCCGCCCGAAACCAGCATGCCCACTGTTCTTGCCTATTTTGGCGAATAAGGGAAATTGTTTCCAAACATTAGATATTATAACTCCCAAATCCTTACATTGCACCAATTTCAGAATAAATATATAATATACATATAGAGCATCAAAAAATCTGAGTGAAAGAAGATGTTTATATTGAAAGTTTCGAATCCACATGACAAATTTTTCAAGGAGAATTTTTCAAAAGTGGAGGTAGCGAAGTCTTTTGTAGAAAACTACTTGCCATCAGAAGTGCTAAAAATAATAGACATAAACACATTAAAACCTCAAAAAGACAGCTTTATAAACAAAGACCTAGAAGAAGTATTTTCAGATATGCTATTTCAAGTGAATATGAATGGAGAGATAGGCTATCTGTACTTTTTATTCGAGCACAAAAGCTATGTAAGTCCGAATGTAGCGTTTCAGCTTTTGAGGTATATGATAGAAATATGGGATGCAAAGATAAAAAATGAGAATCAGGAAAAACTTCCCATGATAATACCACTAGTCATATACCACGGAAAAGAAAAGTGGAAAGTAAAGACAAGTCTTGGGCAAATGGTAAACGGCTACAACGATTTGCCAAATGAAGTGAGAAAATATATACCAAACTACGAGTACTTGATTTACGATTTATCCCACTATACAGATGATGAAATCAAGGGAGTCATAAGACTAAAGATAGTGCTTAGAATATTAAAAGACATATACACAGCTCCAAAAGAAAAGATATTTGAAAACATACACAGAGCTCTAATAGCGCTAAACAAAATAGAAAATCAGCAAGAAGGAATAGAGTGTTTTGAAACCTATATCAGATATATAATAAACGCATCAAAAACACTAGCTAAAGAAGATATAGAAAAAGTAATAGAAGAAGTAACTGAGAATTACTCAGAAGGGAGTGAAGTTATCATGACTATAGCTAAAATTTGGGAAGC